>DRPO01000262.1 GCA_011330835.1 Gammaproteobacteria bacterium
GAGAAAGAATGGGGAAAGCTGAGCGAGTATTTGGCGGGCCAGGATTATCTGGAAATGAGACCAACCACCTGGCTGGCGGCGGCCAGGATCTATTACGACTTGCGAAAAAAAGGGGTTACGGTGCGTAGTCCCATCGACTGCTGCATTGCCCAGGTTGCCCTGGAGCGAAGAGTGACGTTGATTCACGATGACGTGGATTTCGAACGGATCGGCAGGCATTTTCCGCTTCAGCAGCAACGCTGGGTTGGCGGGGTATAGGTACTAATCGTTGGGCCGGACCGGGTGCGCTACCCAAATTTGGCGTCCCGGGGAGCGCCTCCCTTTTCGCGCGGCTGCTTTTTCGATCAACATGGTCTAGTATTGTCGGAGTTGGTCAGGTTGTACTTCTCGCGTCCGGATAGAGGCAGCGTCAATGAAAATAGTCAATGTGCATGAGGCGAAGGCGCATTTGTCCGAGTATCTCGCGGCGGTTGAGCGCGGCGAGGAGGTGGTGATCGCCCGTCGCAACAAGCCGGTGGCGCGGCTGGTGGCGGTGGAGCCGGAGAAGCCCAAAAAGCGGCGGCCTTTCGGGTTGGCCAAGGGCAAGATCTGGATGTCGGAGGATTTCAACGAGCCGTTGGATGATGAGCTTCTCGGCCTGTTTACGGGGGAGAAGATGCTGCCTGAAGATCCGCTCAATCCGGATTGGAATCCCGGGAAGAAATGAGTTTGTTGCTGGATACGCGCACGTTTATCTACCTGATTTCGGAGTACCAGCGGGTGCCGCCCGGGGTGCTGGCGCGGATGGAGAGCAGCTCGCTCGTGGTGAGTACGCTCTGTTTGTGGGAGATGTTGATCAAGGCGGGAAAGGGCCGATTGCGGGTCGATACCGAGGGTTCGACGCTTACTGATTTTTGGCTCGGACAGTGCGAGGCGCTGGAGCTCAATATTCTTCCGATCGATACGGCGGACGTGAGACATCTGGAGCAGTTGCCGGATTTTCACAAGGATCCCTTCGACCGCCTGCTCATCTGTCAGGCCATCGAGCATGGGCTGGCCATTGTGACGCCGGATAGCCAGATCCGTGGTTATCCAGTCAAGACGCTCTGGGATTGATCGCTATCGCGCATCCCCGGTGGTGGTACCATTGCGCTCCATGATTGCCTTTCTTCAACGTCTCGCCTGGCCGGGGCTGTTTTTCCTTCTGACGGCTTGCGCCCATGTTCCGGTGGCGGATTCGCTGGCGGATGCGCCGCCGCTGACGGGGTGGACGGAGGATTTCGATGCGCCCCGGCTGGGGGCGCTGGTGGAGGAGGCGTTGTCGAATCATCCATCGATCAAGGCGTCGCTGGCGCGGGTATCGGCGGCGCGGGCGCGGTTGCGCGTGAGCGGCGCGGCGTTGCTGCCGGGGGTGGATCTGGGGGCGTCCGCGGGGCGCAGTCGGACCAATAGCCGGGGGCGGGAGGTGACGATCAGCCGCTTCGCGTTGACGGGCGAGGTGAGCTGGGAGGCGGATTTGTGGGGGCGTTTGCGTCAGCGCGAGGCGGCGGCCCTGGGGGAGGCGCGGGCGGCCCGGGCGGATCTGGCGGCGGCGCGGCTGTTGTTGGCCGGTCAGGTGGCGAAGGCGTGGTTCGCGGCCGTGGAGGCGTCGTCGCAGGCGGCGCTGGCGGAGCGCGAGGTGGAGAATTTCGCGGCGACGCTGAAGATTATTCGGCGGCGCTACGAGGCGGGAATCGGCGATGCGCTGGACGTGCGGCTGGCGAGCGGGAATCTGGATTCGGCGCGGGCGAACGCGGCCTTGCGTCGTCAGCGGGTGGATGCGACGCGCCGGGCGCTGGAGCAGTTGCTGGGGCGCTACCCGGAAGGCGCCTTGCATCCGGCGGGTGGGCTGCCCGGCTTGTCGGCGGCGGTTCCGGCGGATCTGTCGGTCGAGCTGGTGCATCGGCGGCCCGACGTTCGGGCGTCGCTGGCGCGGTTGCGGGCGGCGCTGCATCGCAGCGAGGATGCGGCGAGGAACTATTTGCCGGCGATCCGTTTGACCGGAAACGGCGGGGTGGCCAGCGCGGCGTTGAAGGACCTGCTCGATGTGGATTCGCTGATCTGGTCGATTACGGCGAGTCTGACGCAGCCGCTTTTTCATGGCGACCGGTTGCGCGCCGAGCGAACGTTGGCCCAGGCGGGCGTCAGCGAGGCGCTCTACAATTACGCGGATCGGCTGATGCGCGCTTTTCAGGAGGTGGAAACCGCCCTGGCGGCGGAGCCGATGTTGCGTGAGCGCGTGGCGCATTTCGAACAGGCCGCCGCCGATCTCGAAGCGGCCGAGCGGTTGGCGTTGTCGCGTTACCAGGCGGGCCTGGCGACGATCACCAGCCTGCTGGATACCCGGCGGCGCGCGTTCAATTTTCGCGCCAATCTGCTGGCGAGCAAGCTGAATCTACTGAACAACCGGGTGGATCTTTATTTGGCGTTGGGCGGAGGCTACCGATGAAGTTGCTGAAAATTCTTGGCCCGGTTCTGGTGCTGGCGTTGGGCGTTGGCTTCATGGCCTGGATGCTCTCCACCGCGCCGGAAGCGAAAAAGCGGGAAAAGAAGGCGTCGCCGCTGGTGGTGGAAGTCGTGGCTGTCCATGCGCGCGATTATCCCGTCACGATTCGCAGCTTCGGCGAGGTCAAGGCGCGCACCGAGACGACGATTACCGCCGAGGTGGCGGGCAAGATCGTCGAAACCGGGCCGCATTTCAACGAAGGCGATTATGTTCGCAAGGGCGAATTGCTGGCGCGCATCGACGATCGCGATTATCGCAGCGCGGTGACGATTGCCCGTGCGGATCTGGCGGCGCAACAGGTCAAGCTGGAGCAGGAACAGGCGCAGTCCCGTCAGGCGTTGATCGATTGGCGGGAACTGGGGCGCGGCGGAAAACCCAGCGACCTGGTATTGCGCAAACCGCAACTGGCCAGCGCCCGGGCGGCGGTGGACAGCGCGCGCGCGCGGTTGATGCAGGCCAAGACCAATCTTGAGCGCGCCAGCATTCGCGCGCCCTATGATGGCTGCATTCTCGAAAAGCTCGCCGATGTTGGACAATTCGTCTCCCGGGGGACGCGAATCGCCAGGGTGTTCGCCACCGATTATGTCGAAATCAGTCTGCCGCTGACCGACCGACAGTTGGCGCTCGTCGATCTGCCGGAGCAGTATCGCGACGCCGCGCCGCGTCCGGGGCCGCCGGTGGTCTTGCGCGCGAACGGCTCCCGGTGGCGGGGACGGATCACGCGCACCGCGGCGGCGGTGGATCCGAAAACTCGTCAGCAGCATGTCATTGCCCGGGTGGATGATCCCTATGGCCGCGCCGATGGGGCCCGCGCGCCGCTGAAGATCGGCCTCTACGTGGAGGCGGAAATCGAGGGCCGGACGCTGCGGGACGCGATTGTCATCCCGCGCGCCGCGTTGCGGGAGAACGATACCGTGTTTCTCGCCGTTGATGGTCATCTGAAGCGGCGGACAGTCAAGGTAACGTGGACCGACAAGGATGAGGCGGTGATCGGCGAAGGACTCAAGTCGGGCGACCAGCTGATCGTCAGCCCCATGCCCTATGCCGCCGATGGCGCGGAAATTACCGTCGGCAAGCCGGCGAAAGACCCGACATGAAAGGCTTGATCGCCTGGTTCGCCAGAAACGACGTCGCGGCGAATCTGCTGATGATGCTGATCGCGGCGATGGGCCTTGCCGCCGCGCTGGAGCGCACGCCGCTGGAGATCTTTCCCTCCATCGAGCCGGATGTGGTGAACGTCGATGTGGTCTATCGCGGCGCGTCGCCGGAAGAAACCGAAAAAGCGGTGGTGCTGCGGATCGAGGAAGCCGTCGCCGATTTGCAGGGTATCGATAAAATCTACAGTGATGCGCTGGAAGGCCGGGCGCGCATCCGGATCGAACTGATGGATGGCTATGATCCGGGGGACATCAAGGACGACATCAAGACCCGCATCGACGCGATCAGCACCTTTCCCGACGCGGTCGAGCGACCTCTGGTGAGTCTGCATAAACGTAGTCGCGAAGTGATCAGCGTGGTGCTGTCCGGCGACCTGAGCGAACGCGAGCTGCGCCGTTACGCCGATGATGTGCGCGATGAAATACTGGCCTTGCCGGAGGTCTCGCGGGTGGAATTATCCGGCGTCCGGCGGTTGGAAATCGCGGTCGAGATCTCGCGCGAAACGCTGCGGCGCTACGGCTTGACGCTGGCGGATATCGCCGCCGCGATTCGCCGCGCCTCGCGCGACGTGCCTTCCGGCTCGATCAAGACCGGCGGCGGCGAGGTGCTGCTGCGCACGCTGGGCCAGGCCTATGACGCCGAAGCATTCCGCAAGATCGCGGTGCTCGCGCGCGCCGACGGGTCGCGGGTGTTGCTGGGCGATATCGCGACCATCAGCGACAGTTTCGAGGAAGAGCCGCTGTACGCGCTGTTCGACGGCAAGCCATCGGCCGAGCTGGACGTATTCCGGGTAGGCCGCCAGAACGCCATCGAGGTGGCCGGCGCGGTCAAGCGCTATATCGCGAAAAAGCGCGCGGAGCTGCCTTCCGGTCTGTCGATCAACTATTGGCGGGACAGGTCGAAATATATCCAGCTCAGGCTCAATACGCTGATCAAGAGCGCCTGGCAGGGCGGCATTTTGATATTCGTTCTTCTGGCGTTGTTTTTGCGCTTGTCGATCGCCGCCTGGGTCTGCGTGGGCATTCCCATCAGTTTTCTCGGCGCGCTCGCGTTGATGCCGGAAATGGGGCTGACCTTCAATCTGATCAGCCTGTTCGCGTTCATTCTGGTGCTGGGGATCGTTGTCGATGACGCCATCGTTACTGGCGAAAACATCTACGCGAAAATGAAGACCCTGCCGGATTCCGAACAGGCGGCCATCGTCGGGACGCAGGAGGTCTCCGTGCCGGTGACGTTCGGCGTGCTGACCACCATGGCGGCGTTTGTTCCGCTGCTGATGATCGAGGGACGACGCGGCGATCTGTTCGCGCAGATCCCGATGGTGGTGATTCCGGTGCTGCTGTTCTCGCTGGTGGAATCCAAGTTGATTCTGCCGGCGCATCTCAAGCATATTCATCCCGACCATCGTCGCAAGCCGGGACCCATTCGCCGCGTGCAGAAGCGCATTGCCGATGGTCTGGAAAAGGGCATCCAGCGCTATTACCGCCCGGCGCTGGCATGGATGCTTGACCACCGGTATCTTGGCGTGGCGCTGTTCTTGTCCTTTTCGCTGGTGGTCTTGAGTTTTATTGTCAGCGGTCGCTATGGCTACACCTTCTTCCCCCGGATCCAGAGCGAAACGGCGCGGCTGACCTTGCAGATGCCCGAGGGGACGCCGGTCGAGATCACCGAAAAACATCTCGAGCGCATCACCGAGGTCGCCCAGGCGCTGAAAGAAGAATATCGCGACAAAAAAACCGGCGAGAGCATTATCCACCATATTCTCACCAAGGTGGGGCAGGCGGGCGGCTCCCTGCGCGCCTCGGGCGGCGTCGGGGCGTCGAATATCGGTCAGGTCATCTTCGAGATCACGCCGCCCGAAGTGCGCGAATCGAAAATACAGAGCACCGATATCGTGCGCGAGTGGCGCAAGCGCGTCGGCGACATTCCGGGGGCGCGGGAGGTGACCTTCCGGGCCGAGATCGCGCATGCCGGCGAACCGGTGGATGTGCGGATCGAGGGACGGGATTTCGACCAGCTGCGCGAAGTCGCGAAACAGATCAAGGCGCACCTGGCGGAATTCGACGGCGTTTACGATATCAAGGATACCTTTGAGGACGGCAAGCGCGAAATCAAGCTGCGTCTCAAGCCCGCCGCCGAGTTGCTGGGGCTGGACATCACTCAGCTTGGCGAGCAGGTGCGCAACGCGTTTTTCGGGGCGGAGGCGCAGAGGGTTCAGCGCAACCGGGATGATGTGCGGGTCATGGTGCGGCTGCCCGCCTCGGAAAGACGCTCGGTGAAAGATCTGGAGGAACTGATGATTCGCACGCCCCAGGGCGGAGAGGCGCCGTTTCCCGAAGTGGCGGAGGCCAAATCCGGGCGAGGATTTTCGGTGATCCCCCGCGTTGATCGCAAACGCACCATCGACATCACCGCCGACATCAACAAGCGATCCGTCAATATCAATCAGGTCACCGCGGATTTGCAGAGCTACTTGCCCAAACTGCTGAAAAAATATCCAGGCGTCAGTTATCGGCTGGAAGGGGAGCAACGCGAACAGCGAGAGACCAACCAGAGCCTGAAATTCGGCTTCATGCTGGTGGGATTTCTGATTTATTCGTTACTCGCGATTCCGTTTCGCTCCTATATTCAGCCGCTGATTGTCATGGGGGTAATTCCATTCAGCATTATCGGCGCGATACTGGGGCACATGATCATGGGCATGAATCTCAGCATCATGAGCCTGATGGGCATGCTCGCCCTGGCGGGCGTGGTCGTCAACGACAGCCTGGTGCTGGTCGATTTCATCAACCGTCGCCGGCGCGAAGGCATGGCCCTGGACGAAGCCATCCGCGTCGCCGGGCTGGCGCGTTTCCGGCCCATTCTGCTGACCTCGCTGACCACGTTTTTCGGCCTCACGCCGCTGATCTTCGACAAATCCACGCAAGCGCAGTTTTTGATTCCGATGGCGATTTCGCTGGGCTTCGGCGTGCTGTTCGCCACGCTGATTACGCTGCTGCTGGTGCCGGTGAGTTACCTGATTCTGGAAGATGTCAAGCGGCTCGGACGGCGGCTTTGGGAGGGGGCGGCATGAGCGTCACAACGTGGGTTGCCCCCCAAGTCACCCCCCAAGTTGAGGCGCGGCGGCCCGACCGGCGAACCGAAATGGGAAAGCGGTTGGTCAGGGAGAGCTTTGAATGAGCGATTCGAGCAGAGGCGATAGCGATCCACCATCAAGCCGCCAAGTCGTGATCAAGCGATCAAGTCGTGATCAAGCCGTCAATCCATCCAACCGTCATCCCGGCGAACGCCGGGATCCAGGCGCGGCGCCCGAGTGGCGCGTTTTCCCCGACGCCAGCGCGGTGGCCGAAGCGGCTTGCGCCGAGATTCTGCGGCTGGCGCCGGAGGCGATCGAGGCGCGGCGACGGTTTACGCTCGTACTCGCTGGAGGGAGCACGCCGCGAGCAACGTATGAGCGGCTGGCGCGTTCGGGCGCCGATATGTCGCGCTGGGCGTTTTTCCTCGGCGATGAACGTTGTCTGCCGCCGGATGATCCCCAGCGCAACAGCGTCATGGCGCGGCAAAGCCTGATCGAGCCGGCGGGCGTCGATCTCCGGCAATTCCATCCCATCCCGGCGGAGCTGGGCGCGGA
>DRPO01000263.1 GCA_011330835.1 Gammaproteobacteria bacterium
AGCGGCGCTCCTTGTCGAGCACATCGTCCTTGTAGAGGCGTATCCGGGTCCTGACCTCGACCGCGTCGGCGGCCATGCGGAAGCGGTCCGCCGCCTGAAGCAGGGTCTGCGCATCCCCGGCGAAGGCCGTTGGCGCGCCAGCGAGGACCGCCAGCACGACGGACCACAAGCAAAGACGGAAGGGTTTTCGATCAGACATGGGCCAGCGCCTCGACAATGGGTTTGTTGGCGGCCTTGCGCGAGACCAGCCAGGCGGACAGGACGGACAGCAGCAGCACGCCGGCGCCGGCGATCAGATACAGGGGAGGATGGATATACACCACCAGGGGATACCCCTGGGAGCGCGCCGGTGGCGGCGGCATCTGGATGTCGGCCAGGTAGAAGAACACCGAGACGGCGACGGCCAGCAGCATGCCGAGCGCGACGCCGGCGATCCCCATCACCAGCGCCTCCAGCACGAAATTCCGGACGATTTCGCCGGGATGCGCGCCGATGGCCCGCAACGCGCCGATTTCGCGCGTGCGTTCCACCACGTTCATGGACAAGGCGTTGGTGACCGCGAACAACACCATCAGCAGGATGACGACGCCCAGCAGACCGAAAATCCGGTTGTACAGACCGCGCACGGCCTCGTAATAGAACGCGGTCTCGCGCCAGCTCCGCAGCGCAAGTTCAGGAAAACGCTGGTGGAGCGCGCGCATCATCGGGCCGGTGTCGTTCGTGTCACGGAGATAGACGGAGAGGGTGCTGACCTTGTCGGTTTGCAGCAGATCCTGGACCCGGGCGATGTTCATCAACAGCAGGCGCTTGTCGATTTCGGGCGCGCCGGTCGTGAACACGCCCTGGACCACCACGTCCACCGCGTTGAGCGAGCCTTCCACCGTGGTGGAGAGCAGCGTCATCGAATCGCCCGGGTGGATGTTCATCGCCCTGGCCAGACCGTCGCCGACGATCACCCGGGGATCGGCGTCCGGCTGTTGCCGCGAGCTGAGCGCATGGCCTTCCCGCATTTTCAGGAACGGCCCCTTGACCTTGAACTCGCCGGGCGAGACGCCCTGGCCGACAAACACCGTGGATTTGTTGCCATCACTGATCAGGCCGGTGAATGCCAGCTTGGGCAGCACCGCGCGGATGCGTTCGTCGCCCAGCAACGCCTTGCGGTAGCGTCGATGGTTTTCCAGCCCGTATTGCAGGGGCGTTTCCTCCTGCTGGCCGAAATAGCCCCGGTGAGCGAGGATGATGTGGCCGTTGTCTCGGGCCGCCATCTCCCGCAGCGAGTCATAGGTGTAGAGCGCGAATCCCCCGGCGATCAGAATGCCGGCGACGCCCACGGCGGAGATGACGATCGTCACCAGCGCGCGCCGCTTGTTGCGCAGCACGTTGCGCGCCGCGAATCTAAGCCATTTCATGGTCGCCTCCGTTTTCCCGTTTTTCTCCGGCGACGCCATCGAGCAGGGTGATGATACGGTCGCAGCGCCGCGCCATGCGGTCGTCGTGGGTCGCGATCAGAAAGGTGGTGCCGCGCGAACGCCCCAGGCCGCGCATCAGCTCGATCATCTGGCTCGCGGTCTCGGTATCGAGATTGGCGGTGGGTTCGTCCGCGATCACCAGGCGCGGCCGGTTGATCAGCGCGCGGGCGATGGCCACTCGCTGGCGCTGACCGCCCGAGAGATGGTCCGGCCGGTGGCCGGCGAACGCCTCGAGGCCGACCTGTTCGATGATTGCGTCGACCTGGCGCCGGCGCGCCTGCCGCGGGGTCCGGGACAGCAGCAGCGGGTACTCGATGTTCTCGGCGGCGGACAGCACCGGCAGCAGGTTGTAGTTCTGGAAAACGAAGCCGATGTGCTCGCGCCGCAGCCGGGTGAACCGGCGTTCGCCGGCGCCGTTGAGCTTTTCCCCCAGCAGGTGGAGTTCGCCCTGGTCTGCGCGGTCGAGCAGGCCGCAGATATTCAGCAGGGTGCTCTTGCCGCAGCCGGAAGGGCCTTCCAGCGCCGTGAACTCGCCGGCTTCGATGTCCAGGTCGATGCCCCGGAGCGCGTGGACGCGGGATTCGCCGACCACATAGGTCTTGTGGATGCCGCGCAGGCGGAGAATGGGACTGCCCGTCGTCATTGCGCCGCGGCCGCTTTTTTCAGGCGCTGACGAATCTTGTCGGCGTAATACCCGTCGGGCCGCACGTCCAGCGCCTTCTTCAGGTACTCGATCTCGCCGGCCTTGTCGCCGTCCCGGGCCGCGATGTCCGCGCCTTGCAGGTAGATCCGCTGGCGCATCTCCGGCGGCGCCTTGGCGAATACCGGCTGGGCCAGCGTTTCGGTGAACAGATCCCGGGCGTCCTGCAGCCGGTTCGACCACTCGGGAACCTTGAGGAAGGTTGTCAGCGCCACCAGACGGGTTTCGATGCTGATGACCGACAGGCGTTCGTACTGGTTGTCGTGCTCGGGCCCCAGCATCGCCAGCGCCTTGTCGATATGGTCCAACCCCCGGTCGAGAAACTCGATCCGTTTCCACGGCCGCCAGTCGTCGCGGGCGAACAGGGTCTCGTTCGCGCCGAGATAGGCCAGATACAGCGGGTTGTCGGGATAATCCCGCACCAGCTTCCGGAAGCCAGCGTAGGCCTTCTGGCTGGCGGCGGAATCGCCGCGCAGGCCCTGTTCGAACAACGCCTGGGTCTCGGTGAAGCCCGGCGCATCGGCCCGCGCGGGCGGCATGGCCAGGGACAGGAGCAGCCCCGCGAACAGGGGAACGATCGATCGAAACATGATGGACATGGCGGTCACCCTTGGAAAC
>DRPO01000264.1 GCA_011330835.1 Gammaproteobacteria bacterium
GCTGGCGATGCGTTTGTAGAAGATCAGGCGGGTGTGCACGTCGTGTACGTAGTCTTTGGGGAGCAGGGCGGGGGCGCCCAGGTCGACCTCGGTGACGTGTTCGGCTTTTTCCAGTGATTCGGGTTGCTTGCCTTCCTTGAGGGCCTTGACGGCGCGCTCCAGCAACTCGTTGTACATGGAGAAGCCGATTTCCTGGATCTGGCCGCTTTGCTCGTCGCCGAGCAGTTCGCCGGCGCCGCGGATTTCCAGGTCGTGGGTGGCCAGGGTGAAGCCGACGCCGAGGTCTTCCAGCGATTCGATGGCTTCCAGCCGCTTGACGGCGTCGCGGGTCATGGCCTTGCGCGGCGGGGTGACGAGGTAGGCATAGGCGCGGTGCCAGGAGCGTCCGACTCGTCCGCGCAACTGGTGGAGCTGGGACAGTCCGAATTTGTCGGCGCGGTTGATGATGATGGTGTTGGCCGAGGGGACGTCGATGCCGGTTTCGATGATCGTGGTGCAGACCAGGATGTTGAAGCGCTGGTGGTAGAAGTCGAGCATGACCTGTTCCAGCTCGCGTTCGCGCATCTGGCCATGGGCGATTTCGATGCTGGCTTCGGGAACCAGCTCGGCCAGTTCGCGGGCGGCCTTTTCGATGCTTTTGACTTCGTTGTGCAGGAAGTAGACCTGGCCGCCGCGACGGATTTCGCGCTGGCAGGCTTCCTGGATGACCGCGCCGTTCCATTCGCTGACAAAGGTCTTGATGGCGTGGCGCTGCATTGGCGGGGTGGCGATGATCGACAGATCCCGCAGGCCGGACAGCGACATGTTGAGGGTGCGCGGGATCGGCGTGGCGGTCAGCGTCAGGATGTCCACCTCGGCGCGCAGCGACTTGAGTCGCTCCTTGTGGCGCACGCCGAAGCGTTGTTCCTCGTCGATGATGACCAGGCCCAGATCCCGGAACTTGACGTCTTTCTGGAGCAGTTTGTGGGTGCCGATGACGATGTCCACCGCGCCGTTTTTCAGCCCTTCGAGAATGCTTTTCTGCTCCGCCGCAGAACGGAAGCGCGACAGCGCTTCGATGCGAAAGGGCCATTCGGCGAAGCGGTCGGCGAAATTCTGTCCATGCTGTTGCGCCAGCAGGGTGGTGGGCACGAGAACGGCGACCTGCTTGCCGGCGTTGGCCACCGCGAAGGCGGCGCGCATGGCGACTTCGGTCTTGCCGAAGCCGACGTCGCCGCAGACCACCCGGTCCATGGGGCGCGGCGACTTGAGGTCGTTCAGCACCGCTTCGATGGCGGTATGCTGATCCTCGGTCTCTTCGAACGGGAACGCGGCGGCGAAGCCCTGCATGTCCAGCGTCTCGGTGTCGTAGGACTGGCCCTGCCGCGCCGCGCGGCGGGCGTAGATGTCCAGCAGCTCGGCGGCGGCGTCCCAGGCTTTCTGGGCGGAGCGCTTGCGCACCTTTTCCCACTGGCCAGTGCCGAGCTTGTGCAACGGCGCGTGATCCTCGTCCGCGCCGGTGTAGCGGCTGATCAGGTGCAGCGAGGACACCGGCACGTAGAGCTTGTCCTTGCCGGCGTATTCCAGCATCAGGTACTCGGACTCGACGCCGCCGACCTCCAGGATTTGCAGCCCGGCGTAGCGCCCGACGCCGTGATCTTCGTGAACAACGGGCGAGCCTAGGTTGAGTTCGGAGAGATTGCGGATCACCGCGTTGCCGTCGCGGGTCGTCCGCCGCTGGCGGCGTTGTTGTCTGACCCGGTCGGCGAACAGGCTGGCCTCGGGGATGAGCGTGATCCCGTCGGCGCCCAGCCGCACGCCCTGTTCCAGCGGCGCGACGGTAATCACCAGTCGCGCCTTGCTCGACAGGAAGCCCGGCCAGCCGTCCACGGGCCGGGGCTTGACGCCGAACGGACGCAGGGTCTCCAGCATGAATTCGCGCCGCCCCGTGGAGTCGGCGGTGAACAAGATCCGGTCTTCGCTGCTTTCGAGAAATCTCAGCAGGGCCTGCGCGGGCTCCTCCTGACGTGGCTTCAGGCTCAGGTCGGGCAGGGCGTTGGCGGCGAAATTGACGCCCGTGGCCGTATCGGTGGTCTTTTCGTGTTGCAGCCTCAGCAGCGGCGTCAGTCGCTCCGACAGCGCCTCGGTGGAGAGATAAATCTCCTCGGGACGCAGTAACGGACGCTCCAGATCATGCCGTCGCTGCTCGTAGCGCGCCCGCGTTTCGTCGAGAAAGCCCTCCGCGCTGGACAGCGCGTCGCCCAGCGCGCAAAAGCGCGTCGCCTTTGGCAGATAGTCGAACAGCGTCGCCGTCCGCTCGAAGAACAACGGCAGGTAGTACTCGATGCCGCCCGTCGGCGCGCCGCTGGAGACGCTGGAATAGATGATCGACTTCTGGGGGTTGCCCTCGAAACGTTCGCGATACCGGCGGCGAAAGGTCTTGACGCCTTCCTCATCCAGCGGAAACTCGTGCGCCGGCAGCAGGCGAATCGCGTCGATCTTCGCCGTGGTTTTCTGTGTTTCCGGATCGAAGACGCGGATCGATTCGATCTCGTTGTCGAAAAGATCGATGCGATACGGCTGCTCGCTGCCCATCGGAAAGATATCCACCAGCGAACCCCGGACAGCCATCTCGCCGTGAGCGATCACCTGGCTGACCGACGCATAGCCCGCGCTGGCGAGCCGGGTGGTGAAGGCCTCGATATCCAGTTCGTCGCCCACCGCTAGCGAGAAACAGACCGATTGCAGATACTCGACCGGCGGCAACCGTTGCAGCAGGGTGCTGACAGGGACGACCAGTAGACCGGAGCGGGTCTCCCCCAACCGGCTCAGCGTCAGCAACCGCTGGGAAATGATCTCGTCGTGAGGCGAAAACAGATCGTAGGGCAGGGTCTCCCAATCGGGAAACTGCAACAGCGCGTGAGACTTCTGGCCGAGGAAAAACCGGCACTCTCGGGCCAGCAGATCCGCGCTGTGCGTATCCGGCGTCACGGCCACCACCAGCCCCCGATGCCGCCGTCCCAGCTCCGCCAGCGCCAGGCTCAGACTCGCGCCGCTCAGCCCTCCCCAGAGAGGATGGCGGTCGGCGAGCGCGTCGAGGTCGTTGTGCAGCAGTTTTTCGCGCATGAGCGGGGCGTTCCCGTGGTCGTGAAATCAGGCGCGTGAGTGTACTGCCTTCGCGGCGTGGAACACCAGCGCGCCCACTCGTCATTCCGGGCTGAGTGGAGCGAAGACGCGGAATCCAGTGCCAAGGCGCTGGATTCCCGCGTTCGCGGGAATGACGGGGTGGGGGCGATCGGAGCGCCATTGCCGGCAGGATGCCGGCGCTCCCTGGGGGGATAAGGCCTGCTTATGCTGATAGCAAAAACCCTGTTGGCGCGGCGCGGGCAATCGGCATAGGCTATCGCCAGCCCGCGAAACCACAAGAGGTCTTCCATGCCCACCTACGTACGCACCGACAAATGCGACGGCTGCAAGGATCTGGATCAGCCGGCCTGCGAACATATCTGCCCCCACGATTTGATGAAGCTGGACGCCGATGGCTCCGGAACCGGCCACGCCATGAAGGCCTTCAACCAGGAGCCGGAGCAGTGCTGGGAATGCTACGCCTGCGTCAAGATCTGTCCGCAAAACGCCATCGAGTGCCGCCATTACGCCGACATCTGTCCGATGGGCGGGTCGGTGCAGCCCCTGCGCGGCGACGATTCCATCATCTGGACGATCCGTTTTCGCAATGGCGCCATGAAGCGCTTCAAGTTTCCGGTGCGCACCACGCCGGAAGGCTCCGCCGATCCCTATGGCGGCGAACCGGCGGCGCGGCTGGACGACATCAGCGATCCGGCGAAGCTGTTCACCGGCGGAACGCACGCCTGCGACCCGAGCCAGTTTGGCGTTATCTGACCCCGAAGAAGAGGAACCATCCATGGGTGAATTTGGCAATCCCGACATTGTCGAGGAAGAAGTCGATATCCTGATCATCGGCGGCGGCATGGCCGCCTGCGGCGCGGCCTTCGAGTGCGGGCCGTGGATCGAGCAGGCGAAAGCCGCCGGGCAGGAGATCAAGGTCAAGCTGGTGGACAAGGCGGCGCTGGATCGCTCCGGCGCGGTGGCCCAGGGGCTGTCGGCGATCAACACCTATCTGGGCGAGAACGATCCGGCGGATTATGTCCGCTATGTGCGCGGCGACCTGATGGGCATCACCCGCGAGGATCTGGTCTACGACGTGGGCCGCCACGTCGACGACTCGGTGTGGAATTTCGAAAAATGGGGGTTGCCGATCTGGAAGCAGGAAGGCGATGAAGGCAAATCCCTCAAGGAAGGCGGCAAGCCGGTGCGCACCGGTCGTTGGCAGATCATGATCAACGGCGAGAGCTACAAGTGGATCGTCGCCGAGGCCGCCAAGCGCGCTCTGGGAACGGAAAACATCCAGGAGCATGTATTCATCGTCAAACTGATCAATGACAAGAACAATCCGAACCGGAACAATCCGAACCGGATCGCCGGCGCCGCCGGTTTTTCGGTGCGCGAAGACAAGGTCTACGTCTACCGCTTCAAGGCCTGCCTGCTGGTCTGCGGCGGCGCGGTCAACGTGTTCCGTCCGCGCTCCGTCGGCGAAGGGCTCGGGCGCGCCTGGTATCCCGTCTGGAACGCCGGCTCCACCTACGCCATGGCCGCCGAGGCCGGCGCGGAGCTGACGCTGATGGAAAACCGCTTCGTTCCCAATCGCTTCAAGGATGGCTACGGGCCGGTCGGCGCCTGGTTTCTGCTGTTCAAGGCCCAGTCCCAGAACGCCTTCGGCGAGGACTACCAGCAGGCCAACTACGACACCCTCAAGGATCATGGCTACGACGCCTACTCCGTCGGCCTGGCGAAAATGGGCACCTGTCTGCGCAACCACCTGATGCTCAAGGAACTGCGCGAGGGACGCGGGCCGATCTTCATCGACACGCCCGCCGCCATGGCCAAACTGGCCGAAAACATGACCCCGGAGCAGATCGAACACCTCGAAGCCGAAGCCTGGGAAGACTTTCTTGACATGACCATCGCCCAATGCGGCGTCTGGGCCAGCGAGAACATCGAGCCCGACAAGACCATGTCCGAGCTGATGCCCACCGAACCCTATCTGCTCGGCTCACACGCCGGCTGCGCCGGCCTGTGGGTCTCCGGCCCCGGTGACCTGCCCGGAACGCCCGACCACTACCACTGGGGCTACAACCGCATGTCCACCGTCAAGGGCCTGTTCACCGCCGGCGACGGCGTCGGCGCCTCCGGCCACAAGTTCAGCTCCGGGTCGTTCACCGAAGGCCGGATCGCCGCCAAATCGATGGTCAAGTACGTCATGGACAATCATGACCTGACCCCCGAACTGGATCGTCCCGTCGCCGACATCGTCGAGGAAATCTACCAGCCGGTGCGCAACTTCCTCGAAAACCGCGACTACACCACCTCGGTGGATGTGAACCCCAACGTCATCACGCCGAAAAACTTCCAGTCCCGCTTGCAGAAAATCATGGACGAATACGTTGCTGGCGTCTCCACCCTGTACCAGACCAACGCCGCCATGCTCAGGATCGCCGAACGCAAGCTGGAAATGTTGCGCGAAGACGCCGCCCGCCTGTGCGCCCGCGACCGCCACGAACTGCTGCGCGCCTGGGAAAACTTTCACCGCATCCTGACCGGCATGGCGCATATGAAACACATCCAGTTCCGCGAAGAGACCCGCTATCCCGGCTACTACTATCGCGCCGACTACATGAAGATCGACGACGACAACTGGAAGTGTTTCACCAACTCCACCTATGACCGAAAAACCGGTCAGTGGACGCTGAAAAAGGTTCAGTGGGTCGGGCTGGTCAGCAAGGGCGATGCGGAAGCCGAAGCCATGGGGCGGCCTGGGGCGAAAGTTTGAGCGGTGGGGGCGCCCCGCTAAATGCCGGCGCTCCAGGTTACTTACGCCAGATGGAGCTGAAATCCACGACGAACGAACATTCCTGAATCGCAAACCGGAATGTCTGCGTGGAGAGGTCTCCCTGTTTTACAAAACTGTTGCCAAGGTTTTTGTAAATCCTGGCCAAACGCTTTTCCGGGTAAGCCAGGACGTAATACAAAACCCCCTCCCGCTGATAGAGGTCGAACTTCATTACCTCGTCTCTTTTGGTGCTGGAAGAGGAAACTACCTCAACAATGAGTTCAGGCGTTACCACCACGCGCTCGTCGATGTCCTGGCAAATCACCATGACATCCGGTCTGACGACCGTATCATTCGATATCTGCCAGTCCGTTTCCATCAGAACGTGGCAATGGCTATAGGCGCTGTCCGGATTATTGGCATTGGCTTTTATTTCGGCAACGAGATTCGTCGCGACTGTCTGATGGGTAACCGAGGGGGATGGGGTCATGGCATAAGGCATGCCCTCGATTAATTCCCAGTCGCCTTGCCATTGCTGGTAGTCTTCGTAGGTATAGTATTCCTGGTAGGGCAAAACCATTCAAATCCTCTCCGCCCGTTTGTTCTCTCAGCAGGGATCAGCGACGCCTTTATCATACAGCATACTTCTCGCTCTCGTCGGGCTACGCCGGATGGCCTGTTTCCAGACTCTGGCGGCATTACGTTCGGCGCGGTTTCCCGCAAAATCGGTTGCTCAGCGCCGCTTCATGTGATACC
>DRPO01000265.1 GCA_011330835.1 Gammaproteobacteria bacterium
GCCGTTGTAGTTGGTGTAGGCGCAGGCGGGACTCCGGCTCCCGCCGCTCCGCCCCCAGGCGAAATACTGCCGTCCCCAGCGAATATAGGAGAAATTGCCAGGATCCCGGGCGAACACCATTTTTTCCGGCGTTGACGCCTCGTAGATTTTATTGCCATCGGGTCGATGGGGGGGTGGTTGCGCGGGATCCGCCGGGTTTTTCCTCGTGTACCCCTCATTCGCCGCGGTGCGCCCTCCGGAGGGATACGCCGGCGCCCAGGTTCGATTCAGAATGTAATCCTGGGTGTTGGAGCGAAGCCCGAAGACCTGCCGGAACGTGGCCAGCCCCAGATTGACGCCACTGGACAAATCGTCATCATTCAGCGCTTCGAGAAAAGCCTGTTTGGATTGATAGAACTTCGAGGTGGGCTTGCCCGCATAAAGATTCTTCACATCCTGGGTTTCGTTGTCATCCGCGAACCGGTAACGCTCGTCGGTCGGCACGGACGGATAAGTCTGATCATCCATCTCCCGGTTCATCGACCAGGCGTTGCCGAAGATAATCATCAGATTGGGCGCCACCAGAATCTCGTCCGGCGTTGGAGTGGGGTCAGGCGTCGGATCGGGTGTTGGATCAGTACTGTGGTCGCTGCCGTGGTCACTGCCATGATCGCTTCCATGATCGCTTCCATGATCGCTTCCATGATCGCTTCCATGATCGCTTCCGTGATCGCTACTGTGATCGCTGCCGTGGTCGCTACCGTGGTCGCTTCCGTGATCGCTTCCGTGATCGCTTCCGTGATCGCTACCGTGGTCGCTACCGTGGTCGCTACCGTGGTCGCTTCCGTGATCGCTACCGTGATCGCTACCGTGATCGCTACCGTGATCGCTTCCGTGATCGCTTCCGTGATCGCTTCCGTGATCGCTGCCATGATCACTGCCATGATCACTGCCGTGGTCACTGCCATGGTCGCTATCGTGATCACTGCCGTGATCGCTGACGCCATGGTCGGAACCCGCAAACACCGGTTGCGTAGGAAACGCGGTTCCATACGCCGCAACAATCGTAAGCAGCGTAAACATCAACAAACGGAAAATACCGGAAAATCTCAAGAGGGCTCCTGCTGGATATATCAACACGCTTACCGTCAACGAGAATGCCGTCTGGCAAGACAAACGAATTTGGGGAGATACCGGAAATCTTATAGAGGCAAGCCGGAATGATTAAGCCTTTTCTTCCTGAAGCTCGCCAGATTCCGGATTGCCAGTCGATTTCAGTATAGGCGGGCGGAATAAGGGAGTGGATGGCGAGTACAGGTTTCGGGGTAAACGACTACCGATCTCCAACGGCGTTTTCGGATGGTTGCCCCATGGTTTCCGGAAGAGGCTCCAGTTGCGGCTCTTCACCCGATTCCAGAGATTCGTTCAGCGCCTCGGCAATCTTCCCACTGAAGTCCCGCGCGTTTTCATTCCGTTCGTTCACGGGGATGCGAACCACGCCCACGGTATGACTCCCCTCTTTCGTCACTTTGAAATCAGTCGAGGCCGCTCCAGCTGGCTGACCAATGGCGAATCCCACCGCGAGAAGCAGCGCGTTATTCAGTCCAGACAATCGAAATTCCCTCATGATTTTCGCCTACAACGCCTGTATGACCCGCGACTGCAGGGTCGTTCCAATCTGCTGAAGTTTTCCGGACGCCCGACTCGTCACTCTAAAAACAAAAAAATGTTGCGCAATGCTGCTGTCCATCCCGTCCAGTCCCTGCTCCCCGACAAGTCCGATCATGAATTTTGGTTCATTGGACAAATGCAGGCGCGCCAGCTCGTCGGCGCCCACCCTGACTTGCTCGGGAAGATGTTGGGTATCGGCGATGCCGAGGGAATGATCGGCGGACCAGGCGGCGTGATCCATCCAGGGCTGCGACGATGCCGACGCGTTCTCCTTGTAGATCCCGGGAATGGTCGCGCCGCTGCTGTCATAAAAAGCCGCCACATCGGGGCGACGGGCCAGATACCGCCCCGCGACGTCGAGTGAAAGCTCCGCGGCCTGGAACGACCTGAGCTTTTCACGCGTGTTGCCCGCGATTTTCTCTTCAAGGGTAATGTTCTTGACCAGAGCGACGCCAATCAATGTCATCACCAGCAAAAAGAACATGCCGCCAATCAGTATAACCCCCGACTGTCGCTGCATACCGTTATCCCCTATAAATTCCTCAGCTGTATGGTCGAACCGAATACGAACCGCAAACGCCGATCGCCCGGATCGGCGACGGTCGTTCCGTTGAACGTGTAAGCCGTGGGCGCGGATGCAATCCGGTCGGCGCTGCGAACCAGCAAACTCAGCCGCAAACCCACCACCTTGGAGAAATCCGCGACATCCCCGGCGCTTACGTAGTAGTTCGCAACCCCATCGGCATCGGTGTCCACGCCGTAATTGACCTGCATGTCTTCAACATCTTCCGCGATCACGACGCGACTGGAAGCGCCTCCCAATCCGGGATCGCAATAGAGTTCGTTATTCTCGCTCACCGCGAAAGCCATCGGAAAAACATCCCTGGGATAAGCGGGGTTGCCCGCGGGCAACGCGTTACCCACGCAATCCAGCACCAGCCCGTCCGAGGCATTGCCCTGGTAGCGCACCAGAAACCAGTCGGTTCCGTCCTTGACGCCATTGTCCGCCTGCTGGTCGTTGTCATGCCCCAGCAGCGCCGCGCCCTTCGCGAACCCGCCCCTGGCGGGAAACACCGTCTCGAAATTGCTGCTGAAATCGGCCATGTAGCCAGCCATCGACAGGCTGTTGCGCATCAGATTGATTGCCGCGCGCCCGGATTCCTGCAACCTGAAGACAGCGTTGTTGACCCGCTGGCTCTGCTTCGAGTCGACATAGACCTGGAAACCCCCCGCCAGCACAACCAGCCCGAGCGTCGCCGAAACCAGAACCTCCACCAGCCCCACGCCGCGCTGGGCGAATCGTCCACTGAACGATAACGGAATCCGGGGCATTCCATGGACGGGCGTCGGACTCATGGTCGAAAACTCGTACTGAACCGCGTCAAGCCTCCCTTGGCGCGATCATCCAGCCACCAGACCTTGATCACCCGCAGAGCGCCGGCGCCGTCGCAAGCCGGCGCATTGACGCTGGCGCCATCTTCCGGCGTGCTATCGACGCAAACCACGCCTTGCCCGGAAGGCAGGGTGGCCGCCAGCGTCAAACGCCAGTCGAACGCATCATTCCGCGCCATTTCCGTCGGCGCGCATCCCGTGGTCGTCTGACACCCCGTTACCCGCTGGGGATCCGGCAAACCATCGTAGCTCCCCTTGTCCACCGCTATCGGGTTGCCGCGCATGCGCTCGATCATGTCCTCCGCCAGCAGGCTGGCCTGGGTGCGCAGATAAGCCGAGTGATTCATTTTCATGGAAAAGATCTGGAGCTGCGCCATACCCAGCAAACCCACCGACAACACCACCATGCTGATCAGCACCTCGATCATCGAAAACCCTGACTCGGACGAAAACATCGCGCCCCCGCCCTTCACGAGCAGCTCACATTCACCGGAGTGGATGCGCCGTCATCGACGATATGATCGTCGTTCGTATCGGTAAGCTGGCGAATCATGCCAGTGGTCGCCACCCGGATGCCCCGGGCGTGGGTGTCTCCCCGCGAATCGCAAACGGCAATGGAGCCGCTGCCGGCCTGTACGATCCCCATGGCCGAAAACGTCATGCGGGTTCCCCCCTTGAGCGTGGCGGAATCGCCCAGCGAGTTGAATACCTTCAAAACCGTATCCGTCCCCGCGTCCACAACGCCATCCCTGTCGATATCGGTGAACAGAATCCATCCTCCCTGCCATTCCGAAGCGCCGGAACAACTGGAAAAATCCGCGCTTGGACAAAGCGATACGCCTCTCGCCCGGGAAATCGCTTCGGAACGCGCCGCATAAACCGCGCCGGACAGGGTATTCAAGGCCACCGCCTGGCGATTGTTCCGGACCATGTCCAGCGCCGCCGGCAAAACGACAGTCGTCAAAATGGTCGTCATCACCATGGCCGCGATCAATTCCAGCAGGGTAAAGCCGCCCTGACGACTCTTCGCGGAACCGGGGAACACCGCGCCAAACGCAAACCCAATTGTTCTTTGTCTTGTTGTTACTCGCATGCGCGTGATTGTTATTATTGTTATTCCGCAACATCGCTACCCAACCATGATTGTCCCTCCTCCGTCACAACGCAACCAGCGGCCGACCGAACGCAAGATTTCATGGAGCCAATAGTAAATATTACCTCAGCAGGCTTCGGTTTCTCTGACCCTGTCGCGATGAATCAATGATACGGGTCTTTTCGCGTCCAGCCGCCGTTTATACTTCTCGCGATCAAGAATACCCCATTCATGGCGCGCGTCTTTTCGCCGATAGCGGCGTTGCAAAAACTTGACGTAGCCCCACTATGCCTGCGTTTTTGCGCCTTGCTATCGACGAAAATCCACGCACCCTGAACGGGGTATTCTTGAACGC
>DRPO01000266.1 GCA_011330835.1 Gammaproteobacteria bacterium
AAATTTTCGTAGGTGGTGCTCATACTTAAGCATGAATAATCTGCTCTGTTTAACCCCATGATCCGACTTCTTAACATAATAGTAATGCTTGCCGACGCTGGTGCGATATGGAAAATTAACTTCTTGCCCATGGATAAGTTGGTTATTGATCTATTAGGAATTATCTGGATTTAGGTGTGTAGCGTTGAGTTCGCGCTTTTCAGAAAGTATGTCAGTGTTTTTGCTATCCCTTCTGGAAGATCTGTTGACGCATTCCATCCCAGGATTGTCCTGGCCTTTTTGGTGTCAGAGAAATTCCGGGAGACGTCGCCCCGACGAGGCTCGGAGAAGACGATCTTCATCGAATCCGAATGCGTCCGCTCCAGCTCTTTCTGGATCATCCGCGCGACTTCCGCGACTGTCGATTCCCGGCTGGTTGCGATTTGAAAGATCTCTCCGCCGATGCCCGGTGTGTTGGCGGCCTTGATTACCGCGTCGATCAGATCGTCGATGTAGATGAAATCCCGGGTCTGACTGCCGTCGCCATAGATCTCGCAGGTTTCGCCGTCGAGCGCCTGGCGGATGAATTTGGCGACCACGCTGGATTTGTGTTTGGAGCCCGGGCCGTAGACGTTGCCAAAGCGCAGCGTGACGGTTTCCACGCCGTAGCAATGGTAATAGGCGGAACAATAGCCTTCGCCGGCCAGCTTGCTAGCGCCATAGGGGGAGACCGGGTGGGCCGGGAGTTCTTCGTGGATCGGCGGTTCCACGATGCCGGCGGGCGCGCCGGAGGAGGCAAAGACGAAGCGGCGCACACGGTTGTGTCGGGCGGCTTCCAGATAGTTGAAGGTCCCGAGCACGTTGGCTTCGCAATCCATGCGTGGATTCTCCACCGAGTTGGGGACGCCGGTGTTGGCGGCGAAGTGGACGATGACGTCCCTGTCGCGCGCGACGGCGAGGGCCAGCTCGGCGTCGAGAATGTCGCCGACCACCAGTTCGGCGGCGTCGGGGCTGGAGTTGAGCGATTGGGGCGTTGTTTCCTTGAAATCCGTAACCTGCGCCAGATCCTCGCGCGTTCCGACGCTGAGATTGTCTAGCACCCGGATGGCGTGGCCGCCCTGTTCCTGGAGCGACTGGATCAGACGGGTTCCGAGAAAGCCGCAGCCGCCGGTGATCAGCCAGCGCGTGGGGTTCTCCGTTGAGGCTTGTTCTGTCATGCGTTGTGTCCTTTTTTCGCTATTGCCTGGGGCGTTACCACTTGACGCCGCGGAAGATGACCTCGCGGCGGATAGTATGGCGATGTTTTTCGACGATGGCGAACAGGGCGGCCAGACTGTCCTCGGTCAGGTAATGGGGTTCGACGCCAAGTTCGATCAACCCCTGGTAGGTGGGATTGTAATAGTGTGCCTCGGCTTCCTTGCGGGGGTTGTCGATGTGGTCGATGACCACGTCGTGCCCCAGTGAGCGGCCCACCCGCTGGGTCAGCTTCGCCAGTTCATTGACTGAGAAGGTTTCCATCACCTGGTTGAAGATCCGCAACTCGCCCGCCGGCGGGGGCTGGGTGACGGATAGCCAGACGCATTGCAGGGTATCGCGGATATCCAGATACCCCCGGGTCTGGCCGCCCTGGCCGTAGACCGTCAGCGGATAGCCGATGACGGCCTGCGTCACGAAGCGGTTGATCAGCGTGCCGAAGATCTCGTCGTAGTTGAACAGCGTGTTGAGGCGTTCGTCGATGGCGGATTCGTCGGTGGCGACGCCGTACACGGGGCCCTGCATGAGGTCGGTGACGGTCAGCCCCCAGGTGCGCACTCCGAACCACAGCAGGTCGGTGTCCATGATCTTGCTGGTGTGGTAGATCGAGCTGGCCTGACGGGGGAACAGGAAGCGATCGCGCCGGCCCTTGTGTTCGATGTCCAGCCAGCCTTCCTCGATGTCGATATTGGGCGTGCCGTATTCGCCCATGGTGCCTAGCTTGACGATCGGGGTTTGCGGACAAAAATCGCGGACCGCCCACATCAGGTTGTTGGTGACCCGCAGGTTGTTGGTCAGGGTGATGTCGGCGCGCCGGTAGTCCATCACCGAGTAGGGCGCCGAGGGTTGTTCGGCATAGTGAACGATGGCGTCCGGCAGGCCGGAATAGCCTGGCTCGATGGCCTGATCGTAGCGCAGACGCTCGTCGAACAGCGAGCGCATGAAGGCTGGATCGGCCAGATCGCCGATCACGACCTTGATGTCGTGGCCGGTTTTTTCATACCAGATGCGCGCCCGTTCCGGCAAGGTTGGCGTGGGATAGAGCATGCCGGTGTCCAGCTCGGTGCAGGCGTTGCGGCGGAAATAGTTGTCCACCACGGTGACCCGCCAGCCGCGCGCGGAGAAGTGCATGGCCGTGGGCCAGCCCAGATAACCGTCGCCGCCGAGAATCAGTACGTGTTTCATCCGTGTGTCGTCCCTGGGGCTACTGTTTTTCGCCGGGCCAGTAGCGCCGGTCGATGCGGATCCGCTGGGTATCGCTCAGGTCGTTCAGGAGCCGGTTGCGCACCAGAAACTCGGCCAGTTCGCCCCGGCTCAGCGACGTCTCGTTGCTGGAGACGTAGGGGTTGGAGACCTGCTCCGAGACCAACTCGGGGAAGTCGTAGCGGATGTTGGCGTACAGGCCGCGAAAGGCGGGCAGGACGGCGAAATAGCGGGGCAATTCGACGGCGCGACGGGTTTCCTCGTCGCTCATCAGTTCCTCGTAGAGCTTTTCGCCGGGCTTGCTGCCGATGAACTGGAGTTCGATGGATCGCGGGTCGTGGCCGAAGCCGTCGGCCAGCGCATCGATCATGACATGCGCCAGGTCGATAATGCGGATGACGGGCATCTTGGTGATGAACACCTCGCCGCCGCGCGCCAGGGCGGCGGATTCGATGACCAGCCGAACCGATTCCTCGATGCTCATGACGAAGCGGGTCATGGCTTCGTCGGTGATGGTGACCGGACCGCCGTTCTCGATCTGGCGGCGGAAGATGGGGATGACCGAGCCGTTGGAGCCGAGTACGTTGCCGAATCGGGTGGAGGCGAAGATCGGCCCGCCGTTGCGCCGGTTGCTGTTGGCGGCGGTCATCAGCCGCTCGCCCATCAGCTTGGAGGTGCCCATGACATTGGTCGGGTTCACGGCCTTGTCGGAGCTGGTGAAGATGACCTTGCCGACCTGGGTTTCATTGGCGGCGCGGATGACGTTTTCGACGCCGAGGATGTTGGTTTGCACGGCCTCCATCGGCGAACGCTCGCACATGACGACGTGCTTGTAGGCGGCGGTGTGAAAGACGATGTCCGCGCCATCCATGCGCAGCGCCAGTTCGCGCTGGTCGCGCACGTCGGCAAGAAAGAACCGGGCGCGCGGGTCGTCGAGGTACTGCTGCTCCTGGAAGAACAGTTCGGTCTCGTTGTTGTCGATGCCGATGACCTGGGCGGGGTGGTACTGGCCGCTGACCAGCAGCGCCCGGAGCAGTTGCGAGCCAACCGTGCCACAGCAGCCGGTGACAAGGATTTTCTTGTTTTCAAGGTACTGCATTGATCTTCGTCCGGGGTCGCCGCGAGGCATCGGAAAAGACCTCGTCGGCGGTTGTCGTTGGGTTGGATGAGGAGGATCGGTGTTCCGAGGCCAGCGATCTGGCGGCGTTTTCGCCCATGATGTTGTCCAGATGCTCGGCAAGAAACCCTGATACCCGTGCCGGATCGCTCCTGACCGTGGGCAGGTTGACCATGTGCCGCGCGACCCGGGTGGCCACGGGAAAGCGTGCCGGATCGAATCCCCAGTCGGAGAAGTTGCTTTCGACCGGGTGCAGGGGGGAGACAAACCAGTCGCCCAGGTTGATGCGGGCTTTTTCCGCCGCGGCCATGAAGGCGTCGCGATCGTTGACCAGCAGCGGATACTTGAGAAATGAATGATCCGCGAACAGGGTGGGCGAGACATGGTTTTTCCCATGCCGCCGGAGAAAGTCGGTATACCGCTCGGCGTTCAGCTTCTGTTCCCGTTGCCAGGCATCGAGTTGAACCAGGTTCCTGATCGCCTCTCGGCTCTGGGTTTTGCTGAAGCCGTAAAGGTAGTTTTCCGGCATGGCGATGCCCTCCAGCTCGCCGCCGCTTGAAGATCCCACGATGAGGTTGCGCCGGCTCAGCCAGCGATACGCCCGGACCAGCGACCAGTGGTTGCGTTGTGTCAGCAGGTATCGGCGCACGAAATAGAGCAGCTTTAGCGTCGCGAGATTTCTGAACGGCGGGTGAGGGAGTTTGGAAGAGAACGCATGGAGCCGTTGGGCGATGCGCGCATCGCGGGTAACGGCGAAGCCGCCGACGCCGGAGGAGAACGGCTTGTTCCACTGGGTCGAGAAAAACGCGGCGTCGCAGTGCGTTCCGTTGGGACGCCCCTGGTAGCTGCCGCCGAACCCGTGCGTGCAATCCTCGATGGTGACCAGATCTCGGTCCCTGGCGATCTGGTTGATTTTCTCCAGGTTGCTCGACAGGCCGTAGGTGTTCTGGCAGAGGATGGCGCGGGTCTTCGACGTCAATGCTGCTTCGAGTTGATCCACGTCCATGTTGAAGGTGTCGGGCGAGATATCGACATAGACCGGCTTGCCGCCGGCGTACAGAATGGCGTTGGGGACGACGACGCAGGTGTAGGCGGGAAGGATCACTTCGTCGCCGGGCTGGATGTCGATGGCCTTGAGCAGGGCGTAGAGCGCGACCCGGCCCTTCCAGAACAGAAAAATTTGCTCGGGAGAGGTCTCCAGGCGTTGGGCCAGCAGCGCCGCGTAGCGTCTTTTGACGGCAGCGGTTGTTGAGTTGTTGGCTTCCGGTCTCATTGATTATTGCTGACAGCGGTGTCCAATGATCGCGGGCGTCGACCGCGCTGTTTCCAACGCCCAGTAGAGGAGCAACCCAACGGTTGCGCGCTTGCTCCGAACGCGAGAAGTATATCCCCGTTCATCCCCGCGAAGGTTATCATCTTTCCCATGCCATCTTTCGGCGAATCGATTGGGGATTTGTGGTCGATTTCGAATAACGGGATGTGGATCACGTTCCGCCAGGGAGCGTTGAACCGATCACGACCGCCGCATCGCCCGTGACTCGCTTTGGACTCGCCGTCTTTTTGGAGTAATCTCCCCCGCTTTTGGCCAATCCGGGTATAACCATTGCCATGAATCGATTTGTTCGCGGTCAGCGTTGGGTGAGCGACGCCGAGGCCGATCAGGGGCTGGGGACGGTGATCGAGGCGGATCACCGGACGGTGACGCTGTTTTTTCCCGCCACGGGGGAGCAGCGTACTTACGCCATCGAGACCGCGCCGTTGACGCGGGCGCTGTTTACGCCCGGCAGTCAGGTTGTCAGCGAGGACGGTTGGTCGATGAAGGTCACTGGCGTGGAGGAGCGCGACGGTTTGCTGACCTACGTCGGGCTGACCGAGCAGGGCGATCGGGCGGAGCTGCCGGAGACCGCGCTGGACAACCAGCTTCGGCTCAACCGGCCCGCGGATCGATTGCTGAGTCTGCGCATCGACGCGGCCAAATGGTTCGAGTTGCGTTACCAGACGCTGCGGGAGGTCAATCGTCTGGCCCGATCCGGCCTGTGGGGGCTGACCGGCGGACGAGCGAGCCTGATTCCTCACCAGCTCTATATCGCCCACGAGGTGGCCAGCCGCTACGCGCCGCGCGTGTTGCTGGCGGACGAGGTTGGGCTGGGCAAGACTATCGAGGCGGGGATGATCCTGCATCATCAGCTGTTGCTGGAGCGCGCCCGGCGGGTGCTGATCGTGACGCCGCCGACGCTGGTTCACCAGTGGCTGGTGGAGATGCTGCGGCGCTTCAACCTGTCGTTCAGCATTTTCGACGAGCCGCGCTGGCGGGCGTTGCGGGAGGAGTCGGGCAATCCGTTCGACAGCGAGCAGCGGGTGTTGTGCAGCCTCGATTTCCTGACGGATGATCCGGCGCGGCTGGCGGCGGCGGTGGCCAGCGACTGGGATTTGCTGGTGGTCGACGAGGCGCATCATCTGGAGTGGCGCGAGGACGAGGCGAGCCCCGGCTATAAGGCGGTGGAGCAACTGGCGAAGGTCGCGCCGGGGGTGTTGCTGCTGACGGCGACGCCGGAACAACTGGGCAAGGCGGCGCATTTCGCCCGGTTGCGATTGCTGGATCCCGACCGCTATCCCGATCTTGCGTCGTTTGTTCGCGAGGAGGAGGCCTTCGAGCCGGTGGCCGACGCCATCGAGGCCTTGCTGGATGACGCGCCGTTGCCTCCAGCCGCTCGCGAAACGCTTGAGGCGACGCTGGTCGAAGGCGATAACCTGGCGTGGCTCAAGAGGCTGGAGAGCCCCGCCGCGAGCGAGGCCGACAAGGCCGCGGCGCGAGAGTCGCTGGTTGCCCACCTGCTGGATCGACACGGCACGGGGCGCGTGCTGTTTCGCAATACCCGCGCGGCGGTGAAAGGGTTCCCCGACCGGCGGCTGGAGGCTTGTCCGTTGCCTTGCCCCGACGAGTACCGGGTGCTGTACGCGGAGCGGGACGGGCAGGCGGATGCGGCGCGGCTGGTCGCTCCGGAACTGGCGTGGCAATCGAAAAACAGCGCGGAGCCAGGGGGCTGGACAAGGTTCGATCCGCGCGTGGCTTGGCTGCTGGAGCGACTCCGGGATCTGGGCGACGAGAAAATCCTGCTGATCGCCGCGCATCTCGACACGGTTCTCGATCTCGCCAATGCGCTGAGGCTGAGGAGCGGCGTCCATGCGGCGGTGTTTCACGAGAACATGAGCATTGTCGAGCGCGACCGGGCAGCGGCGTTTTTCGCGGACCCCGAGGAAGGAACCCAGATTCTCATCTGTTCCGAGATCGGCAGCGAGGGGCGGAATTTCCAGTTCGCGCATCACCTGATTCTGTTCGATCTGCCCGTCAATCCCGACCTGCTGGAGCAACGCATCGGTCGCCTGGACCGGATCGGCCAGGCGGAGACCATTCACATTCACGTCCCGTTTCTCGAAGAGACGCCGCAGCAAACCCTGTTCGATTGGCATCATCGCGGCCTGGGCGCCTTCGAAGCGCCCTGTCCGGCGGCGCACGGCGTATTCAGCGCGACGCGCGACGAGCTATGGGCGGCGCTATCCGGGCAGGGCGACGCCTCCGCGCTGATCGACCGGACGGCGCAGCTGACCCGGGAGATGAACCAGGCGCTGCATCAGGGGCGGGACAGACTGCTGGAAATCAACT
>DRPO01000267.1 GCA_011330835.1 Gammaproteobacteria bacterium
AAAGCGGGAATCCAGAGTCCGGCGTGGATTCCGGGTCTTCGTTACACTCAGCCCGGAATGACGGAGAGGGGACGTTGCCGCTCCCCACCGTCATTCCCGCGAAAGCGGGAATCCAGATTCCCGGTATGGATTCCGGGTCATCGTTGCACTCAGCCCGGAATGACGGAGAGGGGGCGTTGTTGCTCCCCACCGTCATTCCCGCGAAAGCGGGAATCCAGATTCCCGGGCGTGGATTCCGGGTCATCGCTGCGCTCAGCCCGGAATGACGGAGAGGGGACGTTGCCGCTCCCCACCGTCATTCCCGCGAAAGCGGGAATCCAGATTCCCGGTGTGGATTCCGGGTCATCGCTGAGCTCAGCCCGGAATGACGGAGGGGGGATGCTGCCGCTCCCCACCGTCATTCCCGCGAAAGCGAGGTATAACCCCAAACGAGGTTGCCAATGCCTCCGCGGGCAGGGATGCCCATGCAATCGGGAAAGAGGATTTTTTCAGTACCTTACCCATCTGGCGCGGATTTCACGCTAGAATAACCTCATGTCAGAAGTCCCTGGCCTGAGTGGCTGGGGGAGTGAGAACCGGGCGTTGTGACAGGGAAGCGGCGACGCGTCGGCAATCAGGAGTCAGTCGTGGACAAATCGTTACAAAAGAAGCTGGTGGGCGCGGCGGTGCTGATTGCCCTGGTGGTTATTTTTCTGCCCATGTTGCTGGATGGGCCGAAAGAAAAGGATTCGGTTTCCATGCAGATCGACATCCCCGAAAAACCGGTGTACAAGGTGCCCAACCGGTTGCCCCAGCCAGAGCCCGCGCCTCAGGCCGCTGTCGCGCCTTCCCCCGAGGCGGTCCCGGCTCCGACAACGACCGAGCCCGCCGCTGCCGAGCGCCAACTGTCAGGCGCCGTGGGTAGCCCACCCCAGCCAGCGCCGGTCAAGGAGATCAACCCCGTCCCCGCGCCGGTGCATAAGGTAAAGCCCGCCAGCAAGGAGCCCCCGAAAAAAACCGTCAAGTCCACCGCGAAAACGGACAGGAAGCCCGCGCAAAAATCGCTTCGGGCAGGCAAGGGGGCCGGCTATGTCGTCCAGGTTGGCAGCTTCAGTCTGAACGCCAATGCCGAGAGCGTCAAAAAGAAACTGGCCAAAGCCGGGTTCCCCGTCTTCGTTCAGGAAGTCATCATCAACGGCAAACCCATTTACAGGGTCAAGGTCGGCCCGCGCCCGAGTCGCGGCGATGCCGATCAGTTGCGTTTGCGGCTGATCGACAAGCTGCACATGGAGGGCATCATCGTCGCTCATCCGTGACGGGCGCGGCGCATTGTCAATTCGAGGTAAGCAAGAGCGGAAATCATGCATTGGGTAGATATTGTTGTTCTGGGCATTATTGTTCTTTCGGTCATTATTGGCCTGTTCCGGGGGTTGATCCGCGAGGCTTTGTCGCTGGCGACCTGGGTGTTGGCCATCTGGGCGGGGTTGACGTTCGCCGATACGGTTGCCGGCCTGCTGCCCTTCAATCTGGGCAGCCAGACGATCCAGTCGGTGGTGGCGTTCGCCATTATTTTTGTCGTCATCCTGATTGCGGGCAGCATTATCAACTACCTCGCCGGGCGTTTGATCGACAGCACGGGGCTGAGCGGGACGGACCGGATGCTCGGGCTGGTTTTTGGCGTATTGCGGGGCGGCCTGCTGATCGCGATTCTGGTGTTGTTGGCGTCGTTGACCAACATGCCCAACGAGCAATGGTGGCGGGACTCTCTGACCTTGCCTTATTTTCATGATATCGCCGATTGGCTGAAGGATTATCTGCCTCCGGCTTTGGCCGAGAAATTCAATTGAGTATTCAGGCTAATGTGCGGAATCATCGGCATTGTCGGTCATAGTCCGGTCAATCAGCAGTTGTATGACGGCTTGACCGTCCTGCAACATCGGGGACAGGATGCGGCTGGCATTCTGACTTGTGAGAACAACCGGTTCTTTCTGCGAAAGTCCAACGGGCTGGTCAGGGATGTGTTTCACACCCGGCACATGGAGCGACTCAAGGGCAATATGGGCATCGGCCACGTCCGGTATCCGACCGCGGGTTCGACGTCCTCGGCCGAGGCGCAGCCCCTGTACGTCAATTCACCCTTTGGCATCGCGTTGGGCCACAACGGCAATCTCAACAACGCCGAGGCGCTGGAGAAGGAGCTGTTCGAGCAGGACCAGCGGCATGTCAATACCGATTCCGACTCCGAGATCCTGTTGAACGTCTTTGCCCAGGAATTGCAGAAGCAGGACAGTCTGCGCCCCGTGCCGGAAAAGATCTGCGAAGCGGTGGCCGGCGTGCATCGCCGTTGCCAGGGCGCTTACGCGGTGATCGCCATGATCGTGGGCTTTGGCATTCTGGGTTTTCGCGACCCGCACGGCATCCGGCCGATCGTCTATGGCCGTCGGAAGAGCGAAAAGGGCTGGGAGTACATTATCGCCTCGGAATCGGTGGCGCTGGACGCCCTGGGTTTCGAACTGGTTGCCGACCTCAAGCCGGGCGAGGCGGTGTATATCACCGAGCAGGGCGAGGTTTTCCACCGGGTCTGCGCCGAAAACACCAGCCTCACCCCCTGTATATTCGAACATGTCTATTTCGCGCGCCCGGATTCCTTTATCGACGGCATTTCGGTGCACAAGGCGCGCATGCGGATGGGCGTCAAGCTGGCGGACCAGATCGTATCGGACTGGCCCGATCACGACATCGATGTCGTGATCCCGGTGCCCGACAGCGGACGCACCGCCGCGCTGGAACTGGCCGCCAGGCTGGGCGTCAAATATCGCGAAGGCTTCGTCAAGAACCGCTACATCGGCAGAACCTTCATCATGCCCGGCCAACAGGTGCGCAAGAAATCGGTGCGGCAGAAACTCAACGCCATCGAGCTGGAATTCAAGGGCCAGAACGTATTGATCGTGGACGACTCGATCGTGCGCGGCACGACCTCCAGAGAGATCGTGCAAATGGCGCGGGACGCTGGCGCCCGGCGCGTCTATTTCGCTTCGGCGGCCCCGGCCATTCGCTATCAGAACGTCTATGGCATCGACATGCCCGCCGCCGAGGAGTTGATTGCACACGGTCGAACCGTTGAACAGGTCTGCGAGATTCTCGGCGCGGACAGGCTCTTCTATCAAAAGTTGGAAGATCTCATCTACGCCGTGCGCCGGGGCAACGAATCGATCGAGCGCTTCGATTGTTCCGTATTCGATGGGCAATATGTCAGCGGCGTCTCCGATGACTATCTGCAAAAAGTGGGCGAGGATCGGCGCGACGCCAGGTTGAGAAAAAAAGCCGAACAAACCGCCGGCATCGATCTGTACAACAGCGCCTGATGGCTTGCCCGGTATGCGCTCCCGGCCATATGGTTTGTTTTTCTGGTTATACGCCGCCGCGGCAATCGGCATGACAACGCCCGAATTTCCGGTTCCGGAAGATGCGCCGCCGGAGGCGTTAGAGCGCTACCGCACCGATGTTGTCGTGATCGTCGATATCTCTCGGCAGGAGCTGGCCCATTATCACGATGGCAAGCTCGTCAAGGTCTATCCGGTATCGACCTCGGAAAAGGGAGTGGGCAACCGGGAAGGCAGCCTGCAAACCCCCACGGGGCTGCATGTCGTGCGGGAAAAGATCGGACAGCAGGCGCCATTGCTCGCCATTTTCAAAAGTCGCCAGCCGACCGGCGAACTGGCTTCCATCGAAACCGCTCCCCGCCACCTCGACAAGGATCTCGTCACTACCCGGATACTGTGGCTCTCCGGCCTGGAGCCGGGCGTCAACCAGGGGGGCAATGTCGATTCTTACCAGCGGTATATCTATATACACGGCACGCCGGAAGAGGGGTTGATTGGACAACCCGCTTCCCACGGCTGCGTCCGAATGAAAAACCGCGACATCGTCGAGCTGTTCAGCCAGATCCCCGAAGGCGCGCTGGTCTGGATTGTCGAGCACAGCCGAATACCGGGAAAAACCTGAGCGACCCGTGTCATCGATGCTCATCAGTCTGCGTGGCGTGCCCGAGGATGAAGCCGAAGACATCCGGCGGCTGCTTGCGGAAAACGACATCGAATTTTTTGAAACGCCGCCGGGTAACTGGGGAATATCCAT
>DRPO01000268.1 GCA_011330835.1 Gammaproteobacteria bacterium
GATGCGCCCTGGCTGTTGACGGCGGCGCTGCTGCTGACGCCGCCGCTGGTCAGCAAACGATTTTTCCCCGATCTGCTGGGCCGGGAGCGGCGGGCGAGGGCGTGGCTTCCAGTCATCGTTGTCGCCCTGGGGCTTTTGCTGCTGGCGGCGTTTCGACCGGATCAGGTCCGGTACGCCCTGCTCACGCTGCTGCTGAGCGCCTTGCCCGAGGAATGGTTTTTCCGCGCCTGGCTGCAACAGGAACTGGGCAACGACTATCGCGCGGTCGGGCTCGCTTCGCTGGCCTTCGCCGCGATCCACGGCCTGATGCTGTCCTGGCGAATGGCCGCCCTGGTGTATCTTCCCTCGCTGCTGTTCGGCTGGCTCTATCTGCGCTATCGCAGCCTGTTGCTGGTTGCGTTGGCGCATGCGACGGCCAATCTTGCGCTCCGCGTGGTAGAAGTCTCCGGAGCCCTGAGGTAGGATGCTGAAACCCGTCCGCCTGGCGGATCTCATGGATTTCGGAATTGAAATGAAAAAACTCGTACTGATTCTTAGCCTGTCGCTATTGACGTTTTCCACCGCTTTCGCGGACGCCCAGAGCGACGTGACCGCCCGCCTGAAAGACCAGTTGGCCAAGCTGATCCCCGGCCAGTCGCCTTCCAGCATCAAGCCCTCGGTGATCGATGGGTTGTATGAAGTCGCCTATGGCGCGCAGATCTTCTACATCACCGAAGATGGCAAGTACCTGATCCAGGGCGACATCCTCGATCTGAAAAACCGCAAGAGCGTCACCCAGCAAGCCGCCAGAAAAGGGCGCGCGGAAGTCATCGCCAAAATCAGGGACGAAGACACCATCCTGTACAAGCCCAAGGGCGAGACCAAACACACCATCACCGTGTTCACCGATATCGACTGCCCCTACTGCCGCAAGCTGCACAAGGAGCGCGAAGCCTACAACAAGGCCGGCATCGCCATCCGCTATCTGCTCTACCCGCGCGCCGGCGTCGGGTCGCCCTCCTACGACAAGGCGGTCGCCGTCTGGTGCGCCAAGGATCGCGCCAAGGCTCTCACCGAAGCCAAGATCAACAACAAGGTCGACATGAAAACCTGCGACAACCCGGTGAAGGAACATCTCCAGCTCGGCGAGGAAGTCGGCGTATCCGGCACGCCCGCCATCCTGCTGGAAGACGGCACGCTGATCCCCGGCTATCGCCCCGCCGCCGACATGGCCCACCTGTTCGCCCAACGCGATGCCCAGGCCAAATCGAACTGACCCGCGTTTCTCTCAGGATACGCGGATTCTGGATATACCTCTTGCGATTGAGAATACCCCGTTCAGGGTGCGTGGATTTTCGTCGAGAGCAAGGCGCAAAAACGCAGGCATAGTGGGGCTACGTCAAGTTTTTACAACGCAGCTATCGGCGAAAAGATGCGTGCCCTGAATGGGGTATTCTCAATCGCAAGAGGTATAACAAGCGCCAACGCCTCGATCCGGTGGCGGCGCTGGTGTGTCGCCGGCTTAATTCCCCGGCGGCGCCGGGTCGATTCGGTACGCCGCGTGGCAGGCCACGCAGTTTTGCATCAGTTCGGCCAGTTGTTCCAGCGTTTTTCCCTTGTCGCCGAAATCGCGCGCGTCCATGGCCAGTTGATCGAAGGCCTTGTGAGTGCCGAGGCCGAGACGCTTGAACTCCATGGGAAGTTTCTTCATCAATGAGACCGGAACCGATTGTTGGGCCGCGAAACCAACCTTGCGGGCGGCTTCGGCAACCGTTTTCATGTCATCGCGGTTGGCGCCGTCAACAATACGCTGAACGGCGGATAGAAATTCCCGCATCTCTCCCAGCACGAGGTCGCGCTCGCCGGGGGGCAATCGCAGCGCCATTCTGCCATCGCTGGCCGGGACGGCTTCGCCCCGGATCAGGAAGGTCCAGGCCAGTCCGCCGCTGGTGACCAACAACAGCAGCGCGAGTATCCATCCAAGCTTGCACATGATGATTACCCCGCGTTGGCGTTGAGCAGTCTGGGGAGATCGGTGTAGTCGCCCAGTCCCTGTTCCCTGAGGTGTTCGACGAGGAACTGTTCCGCCTTGTCGAGCGTTGCCTCGATATCGCTGATAGTGGTCTGGAACACCTGCTCGGCGATTTGCCGGGTGGACAGGGATTCGCGATACCTGAGCGTCAATACCCGGCGCCAACGGATTGGCATGTGGGCCATCAGGCGATAGCCGCTGCTGATGGCCAGTTCTTCTTCGGTCAGTTCCTGCCGGGCGGATCCGGGCATGGGCGTGAGGTCCTCGATGTGCAGAACTTCGTCAGGCTGGTAGAACTCCTCGAATTCTTCCCCGACCATTTCCTCGGACTGATCCTCGGCGTCCTTGGGCGGTTGCTGTTCCAGCGAAACTTCATCTTCATGCAGTTTGTTGTTGGCGACTTCTCTCGCCAAAATCTCGCTCGCGGATTTGAGCATGGCGGCGTACAGCGCCTCTTCAGTGTGCTCCACTTCATCCCGGCGGGCCTTTACCGCAAGGAAGATTTCGTCTCGAACGTCGGCCACCGTGGGGTAGTTTTCCAACAGGTCGCCATTGGCGCGCAGGTAGGTCATTTCATGCCGGAGCCATGATTCCAGACGCGGCAGCAGGGCTGACAGGGCGGTTTCCGGCTGCTCGGGAGCGCTGGCCATGATTTCACCCACTTCGGCTTCCAACTGGCGGAGTTTCTGGCGGCGCTGTTTGCGTTTCCATCGTTCGCGACCGCTGATGTGGGCGTGATGGCGTTCCGCCTGGCGGCTGAGCTCCTCGATCGCTTTCTGTATTGCCGAGCGCACGTTTTCATCCGAGGCGTGGGCGACCAGCACCTTCTTGGGCGGCAGATGCAGCCGCATGACCACCCGGTAGTTGACCTTCTCGTGTTCAACCGTGGCGTGCAACCGGCGTTCCGAAGCTTTGAAGGCGAGAACATGCGGTTGCAGATGGCGCTCCGCCAGTTCCTTGATGTATTGGTGGGTCGAGTCGTAGGCGTCGCGGTTGATGTTGCGCTGGGTCAGTTCGATTTTCATTGAGTCAACTCCTTTGTTGTCGGGCGTCCGCGTGCGATGGACAGAGCTATACTTCTCGCGACCAAGAATACCTCGTTCAGGGCGTGTAGGTTTTCGTCGAGAGCAAGGCGTAAAAACGCAGGCATAGTGGCGCTACGTCAAGTTTTTACAACGCAGCTATCGATGAAAAGATGCGCGGCATGAATGGGGTATTCCTGGTCGCGGGAGGTATACTTTGCAGGTAATTTCCGTTCCTTAGGAGCAATCGCATGAGCAACTCAGACAAAACCATACCCACGCTGGATGAAATGATTTTTCC
>DRPO01000269.1 GCA_011330835.1 Gammaproteobacteria bacterium
ACTAACTCAGTAACATGGACCGATTAACAAAACTTATCCCTGAGTCGCTCAAAAAAGAAATCCGATCCCTTCGGAAACTGGATTCGATTTTGGACGTCGCGCTTCCTGACAAGCTGCGCAATCACGCTCGCGTAACCGGCGCCAGCCAGACCACCCTCTCGATCACCGTCGACAGTCAGAACTGGGCCAGCCAAATCCGTTATTACGAATCGGCCATTGCAAGCGCGATGTATGCTACCACCGGGCGGGCCGATTGGAAAATCAGGATTCGGGTGCGCGCCGCAGGGCGTCACAATCCCGACGCGAAACCACTGGCAAAGGGATCAATGAATCACAATGCGCGGGGCGCCGTCGCCCACGAGAAAGAACGGTTACGCAAGATTCTCCATCGTATTGGAGAGTAGAGATCAGAAAAAGTTCCTAAAAAGTCAGATCGCCAGCTCGGCGCCGTCCAGAAACGAAATGGGCGCCTTGGCGGCGTCTTCGAACGTAACCTCTTCCCAGGCCGACTGATCCGCGAGCAGAGCGCGCAACAGCCGGTTATTCAGCGCGTGCCCCGATTTATGCCCCTTGAACGCGCCAATCAACGGACGCCCCAGCAGATACAGATCTCCCACGGCGTCCAGGATCTTGTGCTTTACGAATTCGTTTTCATAGCGAAGCCCGTCTTCGTTGAGAATGCGAAAATCGTCCAGAACCACCGCATTGTCGAGATTGCCGCCCTGCGCCAGCTTGCGACTGCGCAACATCTCGATGTCGCGCATGAAGCCGAAGGTGCGGGCCCTGGAAATCTCCTTGACGAAAGAAGTGGACGTCAGATCCAGCTCCGCGAACTGGTGCTCGGGAGAAAAGGCCGGATGATCGAAATCGATATGAAACCCCACCTTGAACCCGTCGAACGGTTCGAACCGCGCCCACTTGTCGCCATCCCTGACCTCGACGCGCTTGCGAACGCGAATATAGCGCTTGGCCACCGCCTGCTCCGTAATCCCCGCGGACTGGAACAGAAAAACGAATGGGCCAGCGCTGCCGTCCATGATCGGGATCTCGGAGGCATTGACGTCCACGTACAGGTTATCAATACCCAGCCCGGCCGCGGCCGAGAGCAGATGCTCGACCGTCGATACCCGAACGTCTCCCTTGACCAGGGTAGTCGACAGCGCCGTATCCCCGACATCGCCGGCAACGGCCTTGATCTCGACGACCGGCATCAGATCGACGCGACGGAAAATGATGCCAGTATTGGTCGGCGCCGGGCGAAGGTTAAGAGAAACCTTCTCACCCGTATGCAAGCCAACGCCAGTTGCCTTGATGCTGTTTTTCAACGTGCGTTGTCGAATCATTGTGCTGTTTGTTCTCGTGACAGAATCTGTCTGGCGGAACTAAGCAGCCCGCAAGACTAGTTGTCAAGCATTTTACACAAGTGTCGTCAAAAAACCACTAACAAACAACGACGCTGTCTCAAATTAACAACACCCAGTCCGGATTTTCGGAGATCGCAAGATGGACGGTCACCCCGTCAGTCCGCCTGGCAGCGCAAAAACGTCGGAATATCCAGAATCTCGAATCCCTTGCCATCGCCGCCCGCCGAAGGCGTCTGAGGCGTTTCCCCCGCGACAGGCGCCGCCTGCGGCGCGGCGTTTCCACCCGGCAGTACGGACAACGGCGTTTTCTCGCTCTTCTGGTTTTTTTCCCGCGCCGTGGCCAATCCGGTCGCCACGACGGTGACCCGAAACTCGTTGCTCATCTCGGGATCGATCACGGTGCCCACGACAACCGTCGCATCCGGCGAAGCGAACTCCTTGATCGTGCTTCCAACCTCGTCAAATTCGCCAATCGACAAATCCATGCCCGCCGTCACGTTCACGAGGATACCCTTCGCGCCCGCGACATCCACATCATCCAGCAACGGGCTGGAAATCGCCGCCTCGGCAGCCTCGCGGGCGCGATCCTGCCCCTGGGCGGAACCGGAGCCCATCATCGCCATGCCCATTTCGGACATCACCGTGCGCACATCCGCGAAGTCCACGTTGATCAGACCGGGGCGGGTAATCAGTTCGGCGATGCCTTGCACGGCGCCCAGCAGCACATCATTGGCCGACTTGAAGGCGTCCAACAGGCTGATACCCTTGCCGAGAACACTTAGCAGCTTTTCATTGGGAATCGTGATCAGGGAATCAACGTATTTCGCCAGTTCTTCAATGCCTTCATTGGCGATCTCCGCCCGTTTGCGGCCTTCGAACTGGAATGGTCGGGTCACCACCGCGACGGTCAGAATCCCCATGTCCCGCGCGATTTCGGCGATGATCGGCGCGCCCCCGGTGCCGGTGCCGCCGCCCATGCCAGCGGTGATGAACAGCATGTCGGCGCCCTCGATCACCTCCTCGATGCGCTCGCGATCCTCCAGCGCCGCCTGGCGGCCAATCTCGGGATTCGCGCCGGCGCCGAGCCCCTTGGTCATGTTCGACCCCAGCTGCAACACCGTCTTCGCCTGGGTGCTTTTCAGCGCCTGCGCGTCGGTGTTGGCGCAAATGAAATCCACGCCCTCGATCTTGTTCTGAACCATGTGTTGCACGGCGTTGCCGCCGCCGCCGCCAATGCCAATCACCTTGATGACGGCGCCTTCTTCATAGGTATCGATAAACTCAAACATCTCTATTCACCTCTTTGGATCCAAACTCGCTTACAACTGATTCAGCCAGCGCTTGATGCGCTGAATGACTCCGCCTGATCGGCTCCCGGCTGACGCCCCTCGCCGATTTTTCACTCCGTATATCAACAGTCCCACGCCGGTCGAATAGACCGGATTGTTCACGACCTCGGCCAGTCCCTTAACCTTTGCCGGCGAGCCTACGCGCACCGGCATTTGAAAGATTTCCTCCGCCAGCTCGGCCAGACCCTCGGTCTTGGCCGAGCCGCCGGTGAGCACCACGCCGGCGCCCAGCAGTTCAAGATAGCCGGCGTGCTTGAGCTCCGACTGCACCAGCCCCAGCAGCTCCTCGAAACGCGGCTCAATAACGCTGACCAGGGTATGCCGCGACAGCCGCGAACCGGGGCGATCGCCCACGCCCGGCACATCGATCTCCTCGCTTTCGTCCACCTGCTTGGCCAGCGCGCCGCCGTGCCGCAGCTTGATCTCCTCGGCCTGCGGCGTCGGCGTGCGCAAGGCCACCGCGATGTCGTTGGTGACCTGGTCGCCGGCAATGGGGATCACCGCCGTGTGGCGAATCGCGCCCTCGGTGAACACAGCGATATCGGTGGTGCCGCCGCCGATGTCGATCAGGCAGACGCCCAGATCCCGCTCATCGTCGGTCAGCACGCCGTAGGACGAGGCCAGTGGCTCGAGAATCACGTCATCGACCTCCAGTCCGCAGCGACGCACGCATTTTTCGATATTCTGGATGGCGCTCTCGGCGGCGGTGACCAGGTGGACCTTGACATCCAGCCGGATGCCCGACATGCCCACCGGCTCGCGGATGCCCTCCTGCTGGTCGATGATGAACTCCTGCGGCAACACATGGAGGATCGCCTGCTCCGCCGGGATCGCCACCGCCTGGGCGGCGTCGACCACCCGCTCGACATCGCCGAGCGTCACCTCGTTCTTGTCCTTGATGGCCACCATGCCGTGCGAGTTCATGCCCTTGATGTGGTTGCCGGCCACCCCGGCGTACACGCTGTGCACTTGGCAATCGGCCATCAATTCGGCCTCCTCGACGGCCCGCTGGATCGACTGCACGGTGGACTCGATATCGACAACCACGCCCTTTTTCATGCCGCGCGAAGCGTGGAAACCGACGCCGATCACCTCAATCTCGTCCGACTCGTCCACCTCCGCGATGATCGCCGCCACCTTGGACGTTCCGATATCCAGTCCCACGATCATTTCGTTCTGGTTGGTTTTGCTCATAACTCAAATCCTGTTCAGTCCGGTTTTGGCGTATTCGTCCGCTTCCCGATTCCAGCGCACCGCGAATCCGTTGGCGTAACGCAGATCCAGCACCGCGATCCGGTTCATGAAGGGCTGCAAGGTCTTGCGATACGCCATCGCAAAACGCTTCAAACGTTTCATTCGGTTTTTCCTCCCCAACGCCAGCTCGATGCCGTTGGCGAGTATCAGGCGCTGGTCGCCGCGCGCATCCTCGCGCAGCGCCACCATGCCCAGGCCCAGCGGCGCCAGTACCCTGTCCGCCTGGGCGAAGAACAGGATCAGGTCGGTTTCGCGACCGTGAACGCCGCTGATCCTGGGCAGCGCGAGATTCCCGAAGGCGCCGCCCGGGTCGAAGACCTCGCCGTAACGGTTCAACAGCAACTTGTCGCCCCAGCGCGCGATCGGCTGCTGCTCCTCGATATGCACCACCAGCCGATCCGGCCAGACCCGCCGCACAGCCACCGCGTAGACCCACGGCAAGGCTTCCAGCTTCTCGCTGAGCGCCTCCAGATCCAGGTTGAAGAACCCGCCGGAGACGCCCCGCTGGATACGCGCCGCCAGTTGCTTCGAATCGATATGCCGGATATCGCCTTCCACCTGGACATGGCGAATCGGCAGCGTCGTCGGTTCCATCAGCCAGTGGTAGCCGCGCCAGCCGGAAAAGCCGAGCAGCGCCAGCATCGACACCACCAGCATCGGCCGCAGGAATTCCCAGGTCGATTCCCAGGAGCGCCGCGCGACGCGACGCTTGCGGGGTTTCGCCTGCTTGCGTTTTACTCGTCTAGCCATTGGCAGTCCTCCCGTCACTCGTCGAAAGAATGCGCATAACCAGTTGCTCGAAACTCATCCCGGCGACGCGGGCCGCCTTGGGCGCCAGGCTGTGCGTCGTCATCCCGGGGATGGTATTCAGCTCGATCAGCCAGAACGCGCCCTGCTTGTCGCGCATCAGATCGACCCGCCCCCATCCCCGCGCGCCCAGCGCCCGGAAAGCGGCCAGACTGAGTTCGCCAAGCCGCTGCTCCTCCGCCGCGCTCAAACCGCAGGGGCAGAGATAGCGGGTGTCGTCCGACTGATACTTCGCCGCGTAGTCGTAGAACGCATGCGGCGTCTCCAGCCGAATCGCCGGCAGGGCGGCGTCGCCGAGAATCGTGACGGTGTACTCCTCGCCGTCGATCCATTGCTCCGCGAACGCCTCGCCCGGCTGCTCGCTGGCCCGCCGCCGGGCCGCCGGCAGATCGGCCTCCGACTCGACGATGCTCATGCCGATGCTGGATCCCTCGCAAGCCGGCTTGACGATCAGCGGCAACCCCAGCGCCTCAACCACGGCGGACCACTCTGTATCGGCGTCGAGGGGCATAAAGGCGGGCGTCGGCAAGCCCTGGACCGACCACAGCCGCTTGCTCATCACCTTGTCCATCGCGATCGCCGACGCCTTGACGCCGCTGCCGGTGTACGGCAGATCCAGCACCTCCAGCAGCCCCTGGATCACGCCATCCTCGCCGCCCCGGCCATGCAGGATGTTGAACGCCCGGCTGAAGCCGCCTTCGGCCAGCCGCGCGGCGATGTTCCGATCCACGTCGATCCCGACCGCGTCCACGCCTTCGGCCAGCAGGGCCTCCAGCACCGCCTTGCCGCTTTGCAGCGAGATTTCGCGCTCCGCCGACCAGCCGCCCATCAGCACCGCGACCCTGCCGAAACATTCCGCCGAAACCGTCATCACAGCCCCTCCCGCAAGGCTTTTGCCAACGCCGCCGACAGCGCGCCGACATCGCCGGCGCCCTGGGTCAACACCACGTCGCCATCGCGCGCCACCGCCATCAACACCCGTTGCAGATCCTCCTTCTCCACGAAGACCGGATCGACCTTGCCCCGCGAACGAATCGCGCGACACAGCGAACGCGCGTCCGCGCCAGGAATCGGCTGCTCGTTGGCCGGGTAGACCTCCAGCATCAGCAGCACATCCGCATCGGAAAGAACCCGCGCGAAGTCTTCGAACAGATCCCGCGTCCGGGTGTAGCGATGCGGCTGGAAAATCAGCACCAAGCGCCGCTCGGGCCAGGCGTTCTTCACCGCCCGCAGGGTGGCCTGAATCTCGCTGGGATGATGGCCATAATCATCCACCAGGGAAAGGGTTCCCCGCGAGGTCTCGAAGTCGCCCGCCACGTCGAAGCGCCGGCCCACGCCCTGAAAGCCCGCCAGCGCCCGCTGAATGACCTCATCCGGCAAGCCCAGTTGCCGCGCCACCGCCATGGCCGCCAGCGCGTTGCGAACGTTGTGGATGCCCGGCATGTTCAGCGTTACCGGCAACAGCGCCTCGCGATCCGGGAAGCGGACATCGAACCGGCTCCGGGAGCCGGAAAAGCGTACGTTCTCCACCCGCACATCGGCGTCCGGCGACGCGCCATAGGTAATGACCGGGCGCGTCACCTGGGGCAGGATCTCGCGGACGTTCTCGTCATCGATGCACAGAACCGCCACCCCATAGAAAGGCAGGTGATGGAGAAACTCGACGAAAACCGCCTTCAGCCGAGCGAAATCGCCGCCATAGGTCGACAGATGATCCGCGTCGATATTGGTCACCACCGACAGGATAGGCTGAAGGTAGAGAAACGAGGCGTCGCTCTCGTCCGCCTCGGCCACCAGGTAGCGGCCCCGCCCCAGCCGGGAATGGCTGGCGGAAGCGTTCAGACGCCCGCCGATCACATAGGTCGGATCGAGTTCGCCCTCGCCGAGAATGCTGGCGATCAGGCTGGTCGTGGTGGTCTTGCCGTGGGTTCCCGCGACCGCGATGCCCTCGCGAAAACGCATCAACTCCGCCAGCATCTCGGCGCGCGGAATGACCGGGACGCGCTGCTCGCGCGCCGCCTGAACTTCCGGATTGTCGACCGGCACCGCGCTGGAGATCACCACCACGCTGGCGCCCTCGACGTGACTGCCCTGGTGCCCGATGCGAATCTCCGCGCCCAGCTTGGCCAGACGGCGGGTCACCGCGTTCTCGTTCAGATCGGAGCCAGTCACCCGGTAGCCCAGATTCAACAGCACCTCGGCGATGCCGCCCATACCCGAGCCGCCGATGCCGACAAAATGAATCCGCTCGATGGGCCAGGTCAACCCCATTTCCGCTACCGGCTTCATGACAAGCCACCACTGGCCAGGGTATCGGGCGTCAACTCGCCCAGGCAGAGCCGGGCCACCACGGCGGCGGCTTCGGGATGGCGGAGAGCGGTCGCCGCTTCGGCCATCCTCAGCAGCCGCTCGCGATCCTCCAACAGGCCGGCCAGCGCTCCGCCCAACCGTTCGGCGCTCAACTCGGCGTCGGGAACCAACAGGGCCGCGTCGCGACTGACGAGATTCATCGCATTGGCGGTCTGGTGATCGTCCACCGCGTGCGGATACGGAACCAGCACCGACGCCACCCCGACCTGCGCGATCTCGGAGATGGTCAGCGCGCCGGCGCGGCAGATCGCCAGATCCGCCCAACCCCAAGCCTCCGCCATATCCTCGATGAACGCCTCGGTTCGCGCCACCAGGCCCAGCTCGCGGTAACGCCGGGCGGTATCCTCCTGGTGACGCTCCCCGCACTGATGCCAGATATCCAATGGTCTCGCCATGCCCGCCAATGTCTCGGGAACCACCTGGTTCAGCTTCAGAGCCCCCAGGCTGCCGCCCAGGATCAGGATGCGAATCGGCCCCTCGCGACCCTTCAGGCGCTCGCCGGGATCCGGCAGAGCCCGCAGCGACGCCCGCACCGGATTGCCCACCGTCAGCGCCCCGCCATCCTTGAAACTGCCGGGAAACGCCTGCATCGCCACGCGCGCCAAACGCGCCAGCAAGCGATTGGTCAGACCCGGAATCGCGTTCTGCTCGTGAACATACAGCGGCGTGCGCAGCAGCCAGGCCGCCAGCCCGCCCGGCCCGGAGGCGAACCCGCCCAGACCCAGCACCGCGCGGGGCCGATGCCGCCGTTGGGCGCGAATCGACTGCCACACCGCCAGCAACAACTTGAACGGCGCTTTCAGCAGAGTCATCGCCCCCTTGCCGCGCAGGCCACCAACCGAGATCTCCACCATCGGAAAACCCCGCGCGGGAACCAGCCGCGTCTCCATGCCGCCCCGCGAACCCAGCCAGACCACGGCGGTTCCGTGATCGCGCAGCCATTCGGCCACGGCCAGCGCCGGGAAGAT
>DRPO01000270.1 GCA_011330835.1 Gammaproteobacteria bacterium
ACCGCGTCAAGCGCGACCGGCCCGCGCCCGATGAATGGCTGCCGCCGCTGCTGCGCTCCATCAACGCGATCGCGGCGGGGATGCGGAATACCGGTTAGCCCGGACTGAAATCCGGGCTTGGCTCCGGGCAGAAGCGCTGGCAAGCGCGAGGGGGTATTCTTGATCGCGAGAAGTATATTAATCGTTGCGTATATTCTCGCAGTCACGGTGGCGCTCCCAATAATCCCCTCTCCCCTTTGGGGGAGAGGGTTAGGGTGAGGGGGAAAACCGCATATCGGGATATAGGGTGCGAGTACTTTTGCAGCTATTGATATATTCGCCACGCCAAATCACCTAAGATTGGCTTTTTGGCGACCGAACTGGCCATGAAATACAAGGATCTGCGCGACTTCATCCAGCAACTGGAGGCGCGGGGGGAACTCAAGCGCGTCCAGGCGCCCGTATCGCCCGCTCTGGAAATGACGGAAGTTTGCGATCGCACGTTGCGCGCGGGCGGTCCGGCGCTGCTGTTCGAGAATCCCACCGGATTTTCCATCCCGGTGCTGGGCAACCTGTTCGGGACGCCGCGCCGCGTGGCGCTGGGGATGGGCGAGGAAGAGGCGAGCCGGTTGCGGGAAGTCGGCAAGCTGCTGGCCTTTCTCAAGGAACCGGATCCGCCCAAGGGGGTGAAGGCGGCGTGGAAGAGCCTGCCGATCTACCGCAAGGTGCTGGATATGGCGCCGAAGAAGGTGAAGAAGGCGCCCTGCCAGGCGGTGGTCATCGACAGGGACGATGTGGATCTCTCGCAATATCCGATTCAGACCTGCTGGCCGGGCGACGCCGGGCCGCTGATTACCTGGGGACTGGTGGTCACGCGCGGACCGAACCAGTCGCGACAGAACATGGGGATCTACCGGCAACAGGTGATTGGCCGCAACCGGGTGATCATGCGCTGGCTGGCGCATCGCGGCGGCGCGCTGGACTTTCGCGACTGGCGGCGGGCGCATCCGGGCGAGCCGTTTCCCGTGACCGTCGCGCTGGGCGCGGATCCGGCCACCATTCTCGCGGCGGTGACCCCGGCGCCCGACGCTCTGTCGGAGTACGCCTTCGCCGGGTTGCTGCGCGGCTCGCGCACCGAACTGGTTCAGTGCCAACTCAGCGATCTACAGGCGCCGGCTTCGGCGGAAATCATCCTCGAAGGCCATATCTACCCGGATGATGTCGCGGAGGAGGGGCCGTTTGGCGATCACACCGGTTACTACAACGAGGTCGAAACCTTCCCGGTATTCACCATCGAGCGCATCACCCAGCGGGAGTCGCCAATCTACCATTCCACCTATACCGGACGCCCGCCCGACGAACCGGCGGTGCTCGGCGTGGCGCTCAACGAGGTGTTCGTCCCGATCCTGCAAAAGCAGTTTCCCGAGATCATCGACTTCTATCTGCCGCCCGAAGGCTGCTCCTACCGCGTCGCCGTGGTGAGCATGAAGAAGCAGTACGCCGGTCACGCCAAGCGGGTCATGATGGGCGTCTGGTCGTTCTTGCGGCAGTTCATGTACACCAAGTTCGTCATCGTCGTCGATGACGACATCAACGTGCGGCGCTGGGAGGATGTGATCTGGGCCATGACCACGCGGATGGACCCGGCCCGCGACACGTTGCTGGTTGAAAATACGCCAATCGACTATCTCGACTTCGCCTCTCCGGTTTCCGGGCTGGGCTCGAAAATGGGGCTGGACGCCACCACTAAATGGCCCGGCGAGACCAGCCGGGAATGGGGCAAGCCAATCCGCATGGATGCCGAGGTTAAGCGGAGAATCGACGAGATCTGGGATACGCTCGGAATCAGTTGACGCGCCCACTGGGAGCGCCGGCGTCCCGCCGGCCCAACGGCGATGTCGGGCGTAGCCCGACGAGCCGCAACGCTCTTGCGATCAAGCCCTCTCCCGGTTGTCTCTCCCGCGCGACTCCATTATCGTTGCCCGATGGATTCGCCGCCCCTGAAAACCCTTCACCGGTTCATTTCGAGCCTGCTCGCCCGGCATCGCGCCATCCGTCGCCATCAAGATGAAGACTTGTCGCTGGTGTATGCGGATGCGTTGCTGCGCCATGCGCTGGTGCGGCCACGACTGGAGGATTTCCCGTTACAGGTAGCGGTGGTCGGGCCAACCCAGGCGGGCAAGAGTACGGTGGTCAATCTGCTGCTGTCCGCGCAGGCGGCGACGGCGAGTCCGCTGGCGGGTTATACCCGTCACGCCCAGGGGTTCAGCGCGGCGGCGATCGATGACCGTCTGCTGGCTGGCGTCGATAGCTTGCTGGCGGGTCTGGCGCGGGTCGATTGCGCACGACTGGGTGAACAGCAGCTCGATCAGTTCTGTCTTGAGCGGGTTGATGGCGCGGGGCGGTCGTTCGACGCTGGCGCGGTATTGTGGGATACGCCGGATTTCGATTCGGTGAGTTCGCGTGGGTATCGCTCGACGGTTCCCATGCTGTGCGCGATGGCGGATCTGATCGTGCTGGTGGTCAGCAAGGACAAGTACGCCGACCAGAGCGTCTGGGAGACGCTGCGCCTGATCGACCCGATTCGCCGCCCCTTGCTGACCTGCGTCAACAAGGTTCCGGAAGCAAGCGCGGGGGAATTCGAGGCGATCCTGGACGACAAGTTCTCCAGCGAAGCCATTCACTGCGACGCCATCATCGCGCTGCCGTATCAGACGCGGCATTCGACCGAGGCGCTGTTCAACAGCGAGGCGGCGACCAGGTTGCGGGAACAGTGCGCCGCGCTGGCCAGCCATCCGGCGGTGGACGATCCGGCGCGACTCAAGCCTTTCCTGCAAGCCCACTGGCCGCAATGGGTCGCGCCGCTGAAGGCGGAGCAGGCCGCGCGCGACCAGTGGCGATCGCTGATCGACGCCGCGCTGGATCAGGCGCGGGAGCGCTATGAATCCGGCTATCTGCGCGAGCCGCTGTACGCCGAAACGGTGCAACAGGCGATCACCGGCTTGCTGGAACTGATGGAAATCCCCGGCCTGGCGACCTCGCTGGCGCGAGTCCGGCAGGCGATCACCTGGCCGGCGAGAACGCTGACCGGCCTGCTCAAACGGCAGCCTCCCCCCGCCGACGCGCCGCCCGAAACCGACCAGGAAACCCGCATTCTCGGCGAGGCGATCCACCACGTCCTGCTGCAACTGACGCATCAGGCGGGCGAGCAGGCGGCTTCGGCCAGCGATTCCGAGCGCCTCTGGTGGCGGCATCTGTGGGAGGCCGCGCAGGCCCGGCAGGCGGACATTCAGCGACAGACCGAGGCGGGCATCGAGCGCTATCAACAGGCCTTCCGGCCCCGCATCCAGGCCGCCGCGCAGGCCCTCTATGAGCATCTGCAGGAGCACCCCGCCAAGCTGAACGCATTGCGCGCCGCCCGCGCCACCGCCGACGCCGCCGCTGTCGCGCTGGCGCTGAAAACCGGCGGCATTGGCCTCAACGATCTGGTGCTGGCCCCGGCCATGCTGTCGTTCACCTCGATGCTGACCGAAGGCGCGGTGGGCCAGTACCTGCGCGGCGTCGAGGAACAGCTCAAGCAGGAACAACGGGCGGCGGTGGACGAGCACCTGTTCGCCGCGCTGCGCGACAGGCTGCTGCGGCTGCCGGAGACCATGGAGAACGAGGGGCTGTACGCCTTGCCCCCG
>DRPO01000271.1 GCA_011330835.1 Gammaproteobacteria bacterium
CCCGCCTACCTCGTCATTCCCGCGAAAGCGGGAATCCAGCTCCTCGTTCTGGATTCCGGGTCTTCGCTCCACTCAGCCCGGAATGACGGATGGAGGGCGGGGTGGTGGGGATTCGGTTGTGGAGAGAGCAGTCGTAGGCGCCGAATGAAACGCGAAATAGATGAAACTATTGATATAGGCGACATTGGCGCGGCGAGGTGTCGATAGTTTCGAAATTGACGCGCCGAATCTCTTTCTGGCTGGCATCGTTTATTGTTGTATCCGCATTGTTGTCGGCTTGGCGATGGCTTTTGAACACGGTTTCCTTGAGCAGCTCCGGCAGTATCATGCCGCTGTGGTAACCGGACGCTGTCACGCGGCGATAAAAATTGCCCTTGATCTGATTGTTCCGGTGCAGCCAGGCGCGAAACCGTTCGAACAGGTCGATGTCCACCCGCGTGGGGGCTTGCCAGAACTCGTCCAGTGGTTTTTGGGTGGTGAGCCCTGGCATGTCATAGATGGCGTTGCCCATGGCCTTGACGGGTTTGCCGTGAAGCAACGCGGACAGTCCGACGGTGCTGTTCACGGTAACCAGTCCGAGGGTGTTTCTCAGCAGGCGCGGCAGGTTGAGGTCGTGGACGTAGATAACGCGTTGCGCAACGCCGTTTTGCCGGGCGATGGAGCGAATTGCCCTGGAATAATCGGTGTAGCCGCGATCCATGGGGTGGTGCTTGATGACCAGCAAGGTTTCCGCCGGGGCGTTATTGGCGAAGGAGCGGATGCAGTCGGCGATAAAGGCTTCGATGCTGTCGTAGGACGAGTGGGCCCGGATCTGCATGTCGGAATGCACCTGGAGCGCCACGAGGTAGAAATCCGGAGGCTGGGTTCCCAGCAGCAACCGGCGGTATTTTCTTTCCGTTACCTTGTAGGCGATTTTTCGCCAGCCTGCGCGCAGCCACTTCAGCCCTTCGGGAACGGGCTTCAGCGGGCGGTGATGCTCATAATGGGGGAATTTTCCGCTTTGCGCCGCCGCGGCGAGGTAGTAGGCCATCGCGTAGAGCGCCGCGTGGAAAAAACTGGAGCCGCGCAAATGTGTTTCCGGCTTTTCAAGGCGTTTGCCGCGCCGGTACTTTTCGGCCTGGCGGACGATGCCGGAGTGACCGTTGACGCCGTTCCTTTCCAGCGTAATGTAATTGGGGCGCAGATAGCCTTCCTCGAAGACGTAGACTTCGACGCCCAGGCGCGGCGCGATTTCCCGAGCGACCGCGTGATAATGGCGGCAGTCGCCGAACAGATAGATCGTGTCGATGTTCAGTTCGGTGATTTTTTTCTCCAGCCAGAGCGGCCACTGGTCTTTGGGCAGATCGAAATCGAAGCAGCGCTCGCCGTGGAAGAACAGCCGGTCGCCGCCATTGAAATTGATCTTGAAGACCCGCGCGCCAGCCTTTTCCAGATCCCGCGCGAAGCGGCGGAAAAAGGGGCCGACGGGGCCTTGCAGCAGCAAGATGTTATGCGCCATGCAAGACTCCCTGGACGATCTTGCCCAGCTTGCGCAGTTGGCGTTCGAGATAGGTGACCTCGAAGGCGCTGTCCTGACCTTCGGTCAGCAGCTTGTTGCGCGATTCGATCAGTTTGTCGATGACGCCTTCGCAATCGGTGAACGCGCCCGAGTCCCAGTCGTAGTAACGCGGGTACAGCAACAGGGCGCCAGCGACCAGTTCATCCAGAGTCAACTGGCGATCACGGCGGGGGATTTCGAGGCGGTCTTCGGTCAGGCCCCAGCCGGCGTAGAACGGCAGGCCGTAGGTGGTGACCGGGAGTTTGCGCATCAGGGCCTCGAAGCCGACCAGCGAGGTCATCGTGTGAACCTCGTCGACCGCGTCCAGGCAGGTGGCGATGCTGACGTTGTCGATGACCGCGTCGCAATACTTCAGCGCATCGCCGAGCCTGACCTTGCCGTTGCGATTGCCGCTGACCACATCGGGATGCGGCTTGAAGATGATGTAGGCGTCGGGACGGTTTTCGCGGATCGCCTGGAGCAGTTTCAGATTGGTGTTGACATCCTGGCAGCCCAGACGCACCGAGGCGTCGTCCTCCACCTGGCCGGGCGCGAGAATGATGGGGCGTCCGGCGGCGGCTGACAGATCGATCAATTGTTCCGGTTCGTTGTTGTATTTGGTCAGCCGGCTGGCGATGATCTTGCGGCGGACGCGGCCCGCCTTGTTCAACAGGGACTCCGGGAAGCGGGAGGCGTTCAGCAGGTTTTCCAGCAGGCTGGGGCGGGCCGGGTCGAAATAGATGCCGTTCGGATCGAGCACCAGCGAGGAGGGCCGGACGAAATCGGAGCCCAGCCCCACCGAGCGCAGAAAACCGTCCTCCATCGCCAGCGGCGGATTCTGGGTGATCTGCAACAACTGGTCGAGCCCCTTCGGGCGGCGCGTTCCCCAGATGACGACCTGGTCGCCCTTGCGAATGCCGGCCTTGCGCGCCTCGGCGACCGTTTTGACGAAGCGAATTTTGTTGCGGCTGGATTGCAGGAACGGCTTGACGTTGACGCGCGTCCAGTGACGGATGCCGAAACAATAGACATTGGCGCGGTTGAGTTGCTCCATCCGCGTCTGCAAGTCGAGGTGGCGCAAGGCTTCCATGATGCCGCAGCGTTTGCCGGTCACCGGATTGACGTAGCGGGTGTATTCGATAAAGGCGGCCGCGAAGACCTCCTCTATGCCGCGCCTCGGCGTGCGACGGGAACAGGCGACCCGGTCGTCCGTCAGCCCCCAGCCCGCGTAGAACGGCATGCCGAAGCAAACGACTTCCTTGCCTTGCAACAGGGCGTCGAAGCCCATCTGCGACGTGGCGACGTACACCTTGTCCATCGGCTCGATGACCGACTGGGGATTGAAGTCGCCGGTGATGAATCGAACCCTTTTGTTGTATTGCTGCTCCGAAAACAGCCCCCGGCGGCAGCCCGCCACCGTTTCGGGGTGGAGCTTGACGAAGATCGTCGCATCCGGATTCTCGGCGATCGCCGCATCCAGGATCGTCGTCAGGCGCGTCTCCGCCAGGCCCAGCGTCAGCGATGCGTCGCCCGCCACCTGGTCGACGATCAATACCCGCTGGCCCTCTGGCAGATCATCGGTTGGAAAATCCGCCCCGCCGTTGTATTTCGAAAGCTTGTTGGCGAGCATAAACTCGATCGCCTGACGCGCCAACTCGCCTTTTTCCGGCGTGAACCAGTCCCCATCGCCATTGAGCAGGTTTTCCAGATCGGAAGGGCGGGTCGCGTCGTAATAGACGCCCGCGCGATCCAGAATCAACGAGATTCCCACCGCGCCCTTGCGGCCCAGCCCGACCGAACGCAGAAAACCGTCTTCGAGCGAGACGTAAGGGAGCTGATGGCGTTCAGCGAACCGTCGGGCGCGGGCGGTATTCGCCTTCGCGCCCCAGCCCGCGACAAGATCAATCGTTTCCGCCTTGTTCGCCGCCGGATTCAGCAGAATCTCGTCCACGCCGAGAAAGGCCTTCAAATAAGGCAGTTGAGCCAGTTTTGCAGAGAATACCGCCAAGCGCATGATTCCCCCTTCCATGGTGAATTGTTATGGCCCCTGATTAAAGGGGCGTTTCCTAGACCGGGAACGTCGCGGATCGGCATCCGGCGGCTTTCCATTGCCGCGTAGTGATCGACGCGCCGGATGGGGATTTGAACATGCTAGGCCTGAGGGTCGGTGTTAAATGGTCCGCAACAATTATGAGGCTGGAACGAAGGGCGATAATCCGCTGACGTACTGCGCCATGCCGGGTACGAGCGGTTGGGTTTGGGGTCAGAGCCCGGGCAGCGAGCGCACATACCACTCTATGGCGGTCTTCAATCCTTCTCCAATGCGGTGTGTGGGTTCGTACCCCAGCAGTCGCCTGGACTTGCCGATGTCGGCCAGCGAATGCCGCACGTCGCCCGGGCGAAAGTCCCGGTATCGTGGTTCGGCGTCCGCCACATGCGGATGCCAGACCGCCAGTTGATCGCGAATTTCACGGAACAGGGTGTTGAGCGAGGTGCGGTCGCCAACGGCGACGTTGTAGACCTCGTCGCGCGCCGCATCGTCCGCCATGGCCGCAAGCAGGTTGGCCTGCACGGCGTTGTCGATGAAGCAGAAATCCCGGCTGGTTTCTCCGTCGCCATTGATATAGACCGGCTCCCGCCGGATCAGCGCGGAGACCCATTTGGGAATGACGGCGGCATAGGCGCCGTCGGGATCCTGCCGCTTGCCGAAGATATTGAAATAGCGCAGTCCGATTGCCTTGTAGCCATAGGTGCGCGCGTACACCGAGGCGTACAGCTCATCGACCAGCTTTGTGACGGCGTAGGGAGAGAGCGGGTTGCCGATCTTGTCCTCGACCTTGGGCAGGTCGGGGTGATCGCCGTAGGTGGAGCTGGAAGCGGCGTAGACAAAGCCGCGAACGCCCGCCAGCCGCGCGGCCTCCAGCATGTTCAAAAAGCCGGTGATGTTGGTTCCATTGGTCGTCAGCGGATCCTCGATGGAGCGCGGCACCGAACCGAGCGCCGCCTGGTGCAGCACATGATCCACGCCTTCGCAGGCGTGACGGCAGGTCTCTGCGTCGCGAATGTCCCCCTCGATCATCCGGAACCGGGCCCATTGCGCCTCGTCCACCGCGCTCTGGACCTCGTCCAGGTTGCGTTGGTGGCCGGTCGCGAAGTTATCCAGCCCGACCACCTGCTGGTCGAGCTTCAACAATGTTTCCAACAGGTTGGAGCCGATGAAGCCGGCGACGCCCGTGACCAGCCATGTGCGCGGAGAAGCGGCGAGCGCTTCGGAAACCTGAGTGATTCGTGTTGTCATGTCTGCCTTGAGGTTGCGGGATTCCTTCGGATGACGAAGGGTAGCAGTCACTCAGATTCAAAACTGTCGACCAAGTTCCAATCGGCTGCGCCGGCGACCGGTCGGTGCGCCGGTTTCCCCGCTGGCAAAGGCGTTTCGCGGATCTCGGGAAGCCGTTGTTTTCCGCCAGTTGTCGCGGGGGGGTGTACGCTCATCTCGCCGAGGGGGTATGCTCAAAAGCGAGGAACACGCGGCAAACCAATCACTCATCAGAATGACCAACCACTTCCACACCATCATCCCCGCCCGCTACGGGTCGAGTCGCCTCCCCGGAAAGCCCCTGCTGGACATCGGCGGCAAGCCCATGATCCAGCACGTCTACCAGCGAGCGATCGAAGCCGGCTCCACCGAAGTCATCGTCGCCACCGACGACCAGCGTATCGTCGACACCGTGGCCTCCTTCGGCGGTCGCGCCATGATGACGTCCCCCGACCACCCCAGCGGCGCGGACAGGCTGGCCGAAGTCGCGACAAGGCTGGATCTCGCCGACGACGCCATCGTCGTCAACCTCCAGGGCGACGAACCCATGATGGATCCGGCGCTGGTCAGGCAAGCGGCGCAAGACCTCATCGCCCATCCCGAGGCCGGGATGACCACGTTCGCCACCCCCATCCGTCAACGCGCCGACATCTTCAATCCCAACATTGTCAAGGTCGTCATTGACAAGGCGGGCAGGGCGCTTTACTTCAGTCGCGCCCCCATCCCCTGGGTGCGTTCGGATTTCGACGACGAAGTGGCGCGGGACATGCCCGACTCGATCATCCCCTACCGTCATCTCGGCATGTACGCCTACCGTGTGGGCGCATTGAAAGCCATAACGGCGGAGCAACCGTGCGCCATCGAATGCGCCGAGTCCCTGGAGCAGTTGCGCGCCCTGTGGCATGGCGTCCGGATTTACGTCGGAATTGTCGAGCACGCCCCGGCGCACGGGGTGGATACGCGGGAGGATCTGGAACGGGTTCGGTCGATTTCGGCGTAAGGGCCTCGATGTCCAATGCCGTTCAATCAGCAGCCCTGGAATTCTGGACGTGGCTATGGATTCCCGCTTTCGCGGGAATGACGGGGCGGGGAAAGTGTTCCGTCATTCCGGGCTGGGTGGAGCGAAGACCCGGAATCCACGCCAAGAGCACTGGATTCCCGCTTTCGCGGGAATGACGAGGGGGAAAGTGTTCCGTCATTCCGGGCTGAGTGGAGCGAAGACCCGGAATCCAGGTCGAGGCAATAGCGCCCTCGGGATTCGTTTTGCATCAAGGC
>DRPO01000272.1 GCA_011330835.1 Gammaproteobacteria bacterium
CGGCAAAAAGCATTTCGAAATGATGGGGCGGGGGCTGATCGATTCCTCGCTGCTCTGGTTTGGCTCCCGGCGGCGCATCGAATCCATGCTGGAACTGAAAGGCTGGGAACATTTCGAACACGCGGAAGCTGCCGGGAAAAGTGTGATTTTTCATACAGCCCACTGGACCGGGATGGAATTCAGCGCGACGGCCATTGGCTTTTTCAAAACCGGATATGGCGTCTACAACCCGCTGAAAAATCCAGTGGTCGACGCCCTCGTGCACCGTTCCAGAACCCGATTCGGCCACAGACTGATCGCCCGCCTGGACGGCCCGAGGGCCATGATTCGCGTACTGAAAAAACGTGAATTTCTATATATCGTCTCGGACGAAGACCTGGGGGAAAGAAATTCGGAATTCGCGCCGTTTCTCGGCGCCACGAAAGCCACGCTGGCGATTCCCGCCCGCCTCGCCGGGATGACCCACGCCGTGGTGCTGCCCATGGCGCCCATTTATGACGAACGCAAGAAGAAATACATTACCCGGATTCTCCCGCCCATCGAGGGACTGGGGGAAAATGGCCCCGCCGCCGACGCCAGGCTGCTCAACCAGCCGCTGGAGCAACTGGTGGCCGAGACGCCCGAGCAGTACATGTGGACGCTCAAGCTGTTCAAGACGCAACCCAACGGAGAAAATATCTATGCCAAACGTGGTTGAAGACCTCAGTCGAAAACTGCGCGAATTCGCCATCGCGCGCGACTGGGTTCAGTTTCAGTCTCCCAAGAATCTCAGCATGGCGCTGGTGGTCGAAGCCGCCGAACTAGTGGAGCATTTCCAATGGCTGACGGAGGAAGAAAGCCTGGCCATCCGGGAGGCGAAAGGCGCTCAAAAGCATCAGGAGATCGCCTACGAAATGGCGGATATCCTGGCCTATCTGCTAAGAATAGCCGATCAACTGGACGTTGATCTGGTCAGGGCGCTGGAAGAGAAAATGGCGATCAATGAGAAACGCTATCCGGCGGACAAGGTGAAGGGCAGCGCCAGAAAATACAGCGACTATTGATCGCGGCCACGGCGGTGCGTGGAACGCACCCTACGTACGCCAAAAACATAGGGTGCATTTTATGCACCGTTTAGCACCGCCCCCCAATATATACTTCTCGCGCGACGAAAAGATGCGCGCCCTGAACGGGGTACTCTTGGTCGCGAGAGGGATATTACGAATTACTGTCGTCTGTACAGCTCTATCGCCGATTGGCTCTGTTCTACTGACAACAGGTCTTCCCGAGCCTTTCGCCGAGCCGCGGTCACCCTGGACTGAATCTCCGCGTCGAGCCTGAGAATATTGCTCAGCCTGAGCCTTGTCGCCGCATCGACTTCCGGTCGGAACCCCGCGGCAATTCCGTCCACCAGTCGGGCGCGTTCTTCATCGATTGCCCGGGCGCTGGCCCAGTCGCATTTCTCCACCGCGAGTCGCATGCGCTCGCAGGCGTTCTCAAGCTGCTCGATGGCGTTTTCAGCCATTGGCCATCGCCGGAGAAAACTGATCCCGGATCTCTTGGGGAATGCCCCGCCATCCATCCAGGACGGTTTCGATCAGGGACTTGCATTCCTGGAGGATCTCCTGATCGTTCTTCAGATTGGCCTGGACCAGACGCTCCTTGATGTACTCATAGAGGCTATGCAGCGTTTCCGAGATTTCACCGCCACGCTCCATGTCCAGAGTGCGGCGCAGCTCCTCGATGATGGAGGTCGCCTTGCCAATCGCGAGCCCTTTTCCCGCGACATCCCCGCGCGCCATGGCGCCAGCCGCCTGTTGAATACGGTCTATCACGGACGTGTACAAGAGCTCAACCAGTTTATGAGGGGAGGCGTCTTCAACGCCGCCATATCGGTTAACCGCGTGATATTCGTCGATCAGGTGATTTTGACTTAACATGGATTCCTTTCCGGTTGATTGGCTATGTCTTGTTCGTGACCAATGCGCCCAACGATTGACCGATCCGGCTGCTGGTCGCGTTCATTTGCGCCATTAGCGCATCCAGCTGTGAATACGTCTGTAAATAGCGCTGCTTGATGGCGTCCATTCGGGTCTCCAACTGATCCGATCGCGTCGTCAACCGATCCTTGGTTTCGTTGAAGACGTTTTTCCTGGAAGTCAGGAGACCGTTGCTTCCGGTCATATCATTCGTTATGGAGGTAATTGCCGACCCAAAGCCATCCCCTGAAGTAAAAAAATCAAGAAACCCATTCAGATCGGATCCAATCACATCCCTGAGCTTGCTCTTGTCGACGCTCAAGACCCCTTCCTTGTCGAACGTCAACCCATAAGAAAAGATATTGGCCTCACGCCCTTCCGCATCGGAGTCGGCGCTATTGAAAAAAGCGTTTCGAAGCTGGTTCTCTATCGAGAAAGACAACCCCTCTCCCTTGAGGTCTCCCTCGCCGAGATCACGAAGCGTTTTTCGCAACGCATTGTATTTGTCCGCGAATTCATCCAGAACCGCCGCGATCTTGTCCGGTTCGGCGCGCGTTGTCAGGTTGACCTCGCCCTCGGCTTTCAAGGTTAACGTCACCCCCGGAATCACATCGGACACCGTATTCGACGCCGGATGAATTTCCAGTCCATCAACGACAATACTGGCGTCCCTGGCGGGCGCGAGCTCCTCCCAGTCCCCCTTGGCTTTCAAAGTGTTGGCCGTGCCCGATTCCCTGGCGGAGAGCACCAGGCGATACCCCTCATCAACATGAATAATCGAGGCGTTTACGCCCGGATTGTCTTTTGAACGATTAATCGCATTGCTCAGATCCTTGAGCGTGGCGGCGTCATCCGTCAGGGTTACCGTAAAACTCTTGTCGCCCACTTGGTAGGTATGCTCGCCCAAAGGAAGGGCGTCCTCAAGGCTCTGGTAGATTGTTTTCGCCGCGATGCGATGCCGGCTCGCCAGGGACTTGACGGTTATCGTATGGTTCTCTTCGACATCGATCGACGAAACCTCCGCCGATACAATGTTCTCATCACTGGACTCGGCGGCAATCCGGCCCAGGCTCGACGCGCCGGACAGCTTGGCGGCGGCGTCTTTCAATTCAGATAAAGCGCTCCTCAGCTTACCCAAGGCGCTAATTTTATGATCAATTGTATCGATCTTGCTTTCGATGCGACGAATGGGCCGCCGCTCAATCGTCATCAACTGGTTGACGATCGCCTGCACATCAAGTCCTGATCCGCCGATGCTCGCCATGGTTACATCCTCAAGATTGTGTTTTCAGATCGTTCATCAAAACAGTCCGGACGGGATTGACCCATCCGGACAGCGCATACCTCTCGCATGCCGAATTGGCTGCCCCAGTTCAGGGCGCGAGGGGTATTGGTCGTTACGGTATTATTGGGCCTTGAAGGCCTTTATTATCTGACCCGGATCTCATTAGAGACGAATCCGGGCTCGGCGGCGCAATCCCGGGGACAAGAGCCCCCGGGGCCAATACCGGAGCTCTATCGATTACCGGAGTAGGCTCATGATGCCTTGCGGAATCTGGTTTGCCTGGGCAACCATGGCGATACCCGCCTGCTGGAGCACTTGGGTTCTCGCCAGATTGGCCGTTTCCTCGGCATAATCAGTATCGGTAATGCGTGAACGGGCCGCCTGCAAACCTTCCTTGTAGGCGTTGATGTTGCTGATCACTGACTCGAAGCGGTTTTGCACCGCGCCCATTTGAGAGCGGAGGTTGATGACTTCGCCAATATCCTCGTCCATCGAATCATCTCCCGTCGCAGCAAGTACTGCTTCGGCGTCAGTTTGCGAAGAGATGCTGATAACACCTGCGCCAGTACCGTAGGATTCCAAACCGGTGAGCGCATTCATGGTTATGCTGATCTTCTCACCACTGTTCGCTCCGACCTGGATATCCACCGTTCCCGAACTCGCAAACAACTTCGCGCCATTAAACTCGGTGTCATCTACAATACGGGTGATCTCGGCGGTCAACTCATCTACCTCTGTTTGCAGATAACTACGCTCGGTATCACCTAACGTTCCATTCGCGGATTGCACCGCCAGCTCACGAATACGCTGCATGTTGTCGGTGATTTTACCCAACGCCGCTTCAGCGGTCTGGGCCAGGGAAATACCATCATTGGCGTTTCTCGCCGCTACGTCGAGCCCGCGAATCTTTGAAGTCATTCCTTCAGCAACAGCCATTCCAGCGGCATCGTCTTTCGCGCTGTTGATGCGAAGGCCTGAAGACAAACGTTGAATTGCCATTCCCATGGCGCCCTGTGAGCGATTCAGGTTACGCTGGGCATTCAGTGAGAACATATTGGTGTTGATTGTCTGAGGCATAGTTATTTCCTATAGTTTTCAGAATTTCGGTTTGTTATCTCTTCTCGGTGGCCAACCGTTTCGGTTCCCGTTGGCTTCACCGGGCTTATCGGCGCTTGATCGGCCAACTTTATTTTTTTTTCTGGAAACAGGGCGGGGAATGACCAACGTAATGTATCTGGCGACCAATGGCGTTTTCATGTTTCCCGCGACCAAGAATACCCCGTTCAGGCCACGCATCTTTTCGTCGATAGCTGCGTTGTAAAACTTGACGTAGCCCCACCATGCTTGCGTTTTCACGCCTTGCTCTCGACAAAAACCTACGCGGGGTATTCTTGAGCGCTAGAGGTCTATCCAGGGATGCCTGATGGCCTTGCGCTTTCCGTTGATCACGCCTATCCAACCATTCGAG
>DRPO01000273.1 GCA_011330835.1 Gammaproteobacteria bacterium
GCGGAGGAATCGTGAACGTAGTACCGAACCCGGGATTGGCAATCAAAAAATTCCCCGACCCCCGAGGAATAACGATAGTCGCCCTGAAAACTCTCGATCTCATGGCCGCGATGCTCCGAATCGCAACCGACGCCCGCGAGCGCCATAGGAAACAGCAACACGGCCTTCAGGCCGCGGAAACGTGGAACGACAGGCATGTGGCGTTTTACTCGTGGCTGTTCGCGGCGTTCGAAGAAGCATCGGCGGCGTCCGTCGACCGGGTCCTTTCCACGACCGCCGTTTTCGCGTCGATATATTCATTCAACTTTCGGGCCTGCGCCATGTCCGGGGCAAGCTTGAGCGCTTCTTCCGCCATGGATTTGGCCATGGAATACCGGGATTGGTGCAGATAGGCGATGCTCAGGGCGGCGAACAGTTTGGGATTTTTCGGATCGCGCATGATCGCTTCCTGGTAGAGCGGAATGGCTTCGCCAACCTGGTTCCGCGTCAACAACAATCCCGCCAGGCGCGCATAACCGTGCGAAGATTCGGGATGCTGCTCGATCGCCTCGCGAAATTCGGCTTCCGCCTTGTCGAACGCCTTTTGCGACCAGAACCAGCTTCCCATTGCCAGATGGTCGTCCGGCGAGGGCTTTTCCGGTTTCGCTTTCGCCGGTTTCTGATTCCCCGCGACCTGGCCATTGGCCTGCTCGCCGGACGCGGTCGCATGCCCGGTCTGTCCCGACTCGCAGGAAGCCATCAGGCTCAGGCAGAAAATCATCAGGACAAAATGAAATCGGGAGAATCGTTCGCGCTGGTCAATCATTGGCGTGGTGGCGGTGATACTAAACACCCCTCGCATTGAATGCGAGGGGTGCGCTTTTGGGACGGATACGGGAACAGGCTATTTCTTCCCGCTACCGTACTTTTTCTTGAACTCTTCGATCGCGGCCTTGCGAATCGCTTTCTGCTTTTCGCTCATCTTGTTCAGATACCACTTGTGATCGTCCGAGTTCAGAACCTCATCCAGCTTGGCCCGCAAGGTCTTGGCGGCCGCCTTCATCTTGGGATCGGAAGAAGACTCGCCCTTGTGCGCCAGTTTTTCAAGTTCGGGGATGAACTTGATGTAAAAATGCTGGGCAACCTCATAAGTGCCATGCCAGTGCGTGTAGTCCGGCCCCATCATGGAGGCGCCCATGCGCGCCCGGCGGCCTTCATGATGCCACAGTTCGAACCAGACCCAGTCCAGTTTGTTGCTGAACTTGGCGGGTTTCAGCAGGGGCTTGGCGGCTTTCATCAGCGCCTTGCCAGGCTTGGCGAACTTCTTGTTGTACAGCGTCACGAGGCCGTCATACTGCTGGTAGAAGTTGTCGATCCACTCGTCGCCGTGACAGGAGGAACAGACATCCTTCATGTTGTCGCGCCGCTCTTCCCAGCCGACATTCGCGGAACCCAATCCGAGATTCTTGTCGGTCAGTTCCGGCCTGACCGAAACGGGCGGACGGTTGTTCCAGGAAATCCGCAAGCCGACATTGTGATTGACATCTTGCTTCCGGGTCGCGCCCATGTGGCAAGTCGAGCAGGTCGGCCCGGTAAAGTAATCCTCGCCCGGAATCCACTTGGGATTGTCGAGATTCATTTCATCGTGATGCGACGCGAACTGGATGCCATGCTTGGACTCTTCGTAGATTTCCTTTTGCGGATGATCGGGACCGAGATGGCATTTGCCGCAGGTATCCGGCTCGCGCGCCTGCGCGACGGAGAACTGATGACGGGCGTGACAGGCCGTGCAGGAGCCTTCCGAACCATCGGGATTGATCCGTCCAATGCCGGTATTTGGCCAAGTCGCGGGATCGAGTTCGCCATCCTTGTTGACCTTGACCCGGGAGCCGTGACATTGCCAGCAACCCACAACCGCCGCGGCGGAATTGCCCTTGGGGAATCCTTCGGTCACGAAGTCGCTGTTGCCTTCCACGACCTCCGCCAGCAGATTGTCGAGCGAGCCCAATATGCGCCCCGCCTTGGCGTGATGCGAATTGGTCGCCTGATCGACCTCTTTCTCATGGCAGTTGGCGCAATCCTTGGGCGAAACGATGATCGAAATATGTTTCTTGACCTTTTTGTCGTCGTGAACATAGGCGTCCGGATCGCTCGCATCCGCCTTGTGACATTCATAACACCCCACCTTGGCGCGATAATGCTTGCTCGCGCCCCACTGCTGAACAATCCCGGGACTGTTCTTTTTGTGGCACTTGACGCACTCCCTGGTTTCCTTCGAGTAATCCTCGGGCGGCTTCTTGACCGATCCCCAGGCGAAAACGGAGAACATCAACAGGATCAGGCCCACGCCTGTCTTCGCAATTAACGTTATTTTCATAGGGTTTTATCCTCTGGTGGCGAATAACGGATAGACCGCCGGCAAGCGATCCGCCAAAACAACAATGACCCCGGGCCGCACCCGAAAGATCCGGGGGAAACGCGAATACCGAAGAGACACTCCTTCTCCGGACACCCTCTTGAAAAATCACATAACGAATTGAACATTCGCATGAAATCCGCGCATCGCCCGCACAAGCTAAACCGGGCGACAGGTGTAAATCCGGAATTCGGGACGCTTTCCCCCTCTCCCGACGGTTCAAGCCTATAAAACCTTAAGGAGCCACGTATTAACGCAGATTAATTCGGAGCGCAAAAAGTGTTGGGGCCTGGATTTTCAGCGCACCAATCAACGAGATGAGGGCAAATTCGGAACCAAGTGTCGTTTTATTGATATAGATTAACTGGACATCCTTTCCTTTATTTTCTAATAGCGATTGAAAAAAGATCACCCCAGAGCGCCAACAAACCATGCTGATGAACACCCCCCGTTCCGTAAACGGAAAACACTCCCGGATTTACACCAAATGCACCACCTGCCCGATTCGCAAGATGGCGCTATTCCAGGGCGTCCCTTTCTACCGGCTGGAGTGGACTCAGCGCTTCCGGGAATCCCAGCAGAACGTTGAGGCCCGAAAACAAATCTACCTGGAACAAACGCCCCCCACTCACGCCTACACGCTGTTCAGCGGCTGGGTCGCGCTCTACAAGACGCTCGACAACGGCAAGCGACAGATCCTGAGAATCGCCCTCCCTGGCGACATGCTCGGTTTCCAGGTTGCCGGCGACGGTACGGCGACCCACAGCGCGGAAGCTCTGACGCAGGTCAAACTCTGCACGTTTCCCAGAAGCACCATTCCCACCATGCTCAGGGAGCAACCCGAAATCGCCTCCAGGCTGGTTGAAATGAGTTCGCGCGACATGGCCATCTGCCAGCAGCACCTGGTCTGCACCGGCAAAAAGGACGCCCGTCAGCGCCTCGCCTACCTGCTCGCGGAAACCTTCCACCGCGTCCGCAGACAAACCCCGGCGGACTATGACGCCGAAACCAACTCCATCTTTTTCCCGATTACCCAGGAGGACCTCGGCGACACCGTCGGCCTGACCAACGTCCACGTCAACCGGACCCTCAAGCAAATGGAAAACGAAGGCATCCTGCGCTGCCGACAGCGCCGCCTGGAGATTCTCGACGAAGATCGGTTGACCGAAATCGGTCAGTTCGACAAGAACGTGCTGGAGATCCATCCACTCATCGACATCTGAGCGGACAGGGCGAAGCTCGTCTGTCATTCCCGCGAAAGCGGGAATCCAGCGTCTCGTTCTGGATTCCGGGTCTTCGCTCCACTCAGCCCGGAATGACGAATGAGGGCGGGATGGCGGGGAAGTCTGGTCAAAGCCCCAGCACGTCTTGCATATCGTACAGGCCAGCCGGCTGCCGGGTCAGCCATTCCGCCGCCCGCACGGCGCCGCTGGCGAAGGTCATCCGACTGGTGGCCTTGTGGGTGATTTCGACGCGTTCGCCGTCGGCGACGAACATGACGGTGTGTTCGCCTACGATATCGCCGGCGCGGATGGTTTCGAAACCGATGGTTTCGCGCTTGCGCGGCCCGGTGTGGCCTTCGCGTCCGTAGACGGCGCATTTTGACAGGTCGCGGCCCAGCGTTTCGGCCACGACTTCGCCCATCCGCAGGGCGGTGCCGGATGGCGCATCGACCTTGTGACGATGATGCGCTTCGACAATTTCGATATCGACCGAATCGCCAAGTACGCTGGCGGCGGTCTCCAGCAGCTTGAGGCAAAGATTGACGCCGACGCTCATGTTGGGCGCGAAGACGATGCCGATCTCGCCGGCGGCCTGCCGGAGCAATCGCTTGCCGTCGTCATCGATGCCGGTGGTGCCAATCACGATGTTGCGGCCATGCGCGCGACAGAATTCGACATGGGACAGCGTGGCCTTCGGAACGGTAAAGTCGATCAGCACATCGAATTCGCCGGCATCGGCCAGCGTCGCCACGACAGGAACGCCCGCCGGGCCAATGCCCGCCAGTTCGCCGGCATCGGCGCCAAGCAGCGAGCTGCCGGGCTGTTCCGTCGCGGCGGACAGCGCCACCGCATCGTTTTGCGCGCAGGCGGCGACCAGGGTTCTGCCCATGCGTCCGGCGACGCCGGCGATTCCGATTCGAGTCATTGCTTGAATTTTTCCTTGATGTCTTCAAAGAACCCCTTGACGCCGTCGGTCCAGGAATGCATCTGGGGGCTATGCTTGCGACCGCTCTTTTCCAGCGATTCGTGAAACGCCTTGAGCAGCGTTTTCTGCTCCTTGCTGAGCTTGACCGGGGTTTCGACCACGACTTCGCAGATCAGGTCGCCTTCCGGCCCGCCTCGGACCGGTTTGACGCCCTTGCCGCGTATCCGGAAGCGCTTGCCGGTCTGGGTTTCCGGCGGAATCTTGAGCTTGACCTTGCCATCCAGCGTGGGCGCTTCCAGCTCGCCGCCCAGCGTCGCGGTGACGAAACTGATCGGCACCTCGCAATACAGGTCGTCGCCGTCACGCTCGAACAGCTTGTGCTTCTTGACGTGAACCTGGATGAACAGGTCGCCCGGCGGCCCGCCGTTGATGCCCGGCTCGCCCTCGCCCGACAACCGCACCCGGTCGCCGGTATCGACGCCGGCGGGAATCTTGACGGAAATAGCCCGGTTTTTCCGGGCCCGACCCTCGCCTCGACAGGCGGGACACGGGTCGGGAATGATCTTGCCGCTGCCGCGACAGGTCGGGCAGGTCTGCTGGACCGAAAAGAAGCCCTGCTGCATCCGCACCTGCCCCAATCCACTGCAGGAATGACAGGTGACCGGCTCGGAGCCTTCGCGCGCGCCGGAGCCATGACAGACATCGCACTCTTCCATCCGCGGGATGGTGAGTTCCTTCTGCACGCCGAACACCGCCTCTTCCAGCGTCAGCTCCAGATTGTATTGCAGATCGGAGCCGCGGTAGGCGCCCTGATGGCCGCCCCGCCCGCCGCCGAAGATGTCGCCAAACACGTCGCCGAAAATATCGCCGAATCCGCCGCCGCCAAACCCGCCGGCGCCCGGTGATTGACCATCCACGCCGGCATGGCCAAACTGGTCATAGGCCGCCCGCTTCTGCGAATCGTTGAGAACCTCGTAAGCCTCCTTGACCTCCTTGAACCGCGCCTCCGCTTCGGCGTCATCGGGATTCCGGTCGGGATGGAATTTCATCGCCAGCCGGCGATAGGCTTTCTTCAGCTCGACGCCGCTGGCGTTGCGAGAAACGCCAAGAACCTCGTAGTAATCTCGTTTTTCCATGTGTGTGCCAGAGGGACTGATTTTCTCTTGTTAAGCGGAATTGCGAACCGCTTCGCCGGATCCGGTTCGCTCGATCCGGCCCGCGGTTTAACGCAAAATCGGCGGCCATTGGCGTGACCGCCGATTCTAACCCGGATTTCTTCCGGGATGCACAAAATTCGGGCGATGTCGGACGCCGCCAGGTTTCTGGATCCCGGCGTTCGCCGGGATGACCACTTTCCCGAAACCTCAGGCCGTCATCCCGGCGAAAGCCGGGATCCAGCCCAACAACGCTAGCTCTTCTTGTCGTCGACTTCCTCGAACTCGGCGTCCACTACATCGTCATCCGCCGACGCGCTTTCCCCGCCGCCCGCCGGGCCGGCCTCCTGAGCGCCAGCCTCGGCGCCCTGGGCCGCGTAGGCTTTCTCCGAAAGCTTGCCGGAAACCTCGGCAAGCTTCTGGGTCTTGGCCTCGATGGCGTCCTTGTCGTCGCCGGTCAGCGCTTTCTTGAGTTCCTCCAGCGCGGCGTTGACCTCGTTCTTCTCCGCGTCGCTGACCTTGTCGCCCAGATCGTTCAGGGCCTTCTCGGTGGCGTGAACCATCTGGTCGCCGGCGTTGCGGGCCGTCACCAGCTCCTGGAACTTGCGATCTTCCTCGGCGTGCGCCTCGGCGTCCTTGACCATTTTTTCGATCTCTTCCTCGGAGAGTCCGCTGGAGGCCTTGATGACGATCGATTGCTCCTTGCCCGTCGCCTTGTCCTTCGCGGAGACGTTGAGGATGCCGTTGGCGTCGATATCGAACGTCACCTCGATCTGCGGCACGCCGCGCGGCGCGGGCGGAATGTCGGTGAGATCGAAACGACCCAGCGACTTGTTCGCGGCGGCCTGCTCGCGCTCGCCCTGAAGGACATGCACGGTCACGGCCGACTGGTTGTCGTCGGCGGTGGAGAAGATCTGGTTCGCCTTGGTCGGGATCGTGGTGTTCTTTTCGATCAGCTTGGTCATCACGCCGCCCAGGGTTTCGATGCCGAGCGACAGCGGCGTCACGTCGAGCAACAGCACGTCCTTGACATCGCCGCCGAGCACGCCGCCCTGGATGGCCGCGCCGATGGCGACCGCTTCGTCCGGGTTGACGTCCTTGCGGGGCTCCTTGCCGAAGAAGTTCTTGACCTCTTCCTGCACCTTGGGCATCCGGGTCTGGCCGCCGACAAGAATGACATCATTGATTTCGGAGACCGACAGGCCGGCGTCCTTGAGCGCGACCTTGCAAGGCTCGATGGTGCGCTGGATCAGGTCTTCCACCAGCGATTCGAACTTGGCGCGGGTCACCTTGATGTTCAGGTGCTTGGGTCCGGTCTGGTCCGCCGTGATGTACGGCAGGTTGACGTCGGTCTGCTGGCTGGTGGAGAGCTCGATCTTGGCCTTCTCCGCGGCTTCCTTGAGGCGCTGCAGGGCCAGTGGATCGTTGTGCAGATCCACGCCATTCTCTTTCTTGAATTCGTCCGCCAGATAATCGATCAGGCGCAGGTCGAAGTCCTCGCCGCCGAGAAAGGTGTCGCCATTGGTGGACAGCACCTCGAACTGATGCTCGCCGTCGATTTCGGCGATCTCGATAATGGAGACATCGAAGGTGCCGCCGCCCAGGTCGAACACGGCCACGGTCTTGTCGCCGGATTTCTTGTCCATGCCATAGGCCAGCGCCGCGGCGGTCGGCTCGTTGATGATCCGCTTGACATCGAGACCGGCGATCTTGCCGGCGTCCTTGGTGGCCTGGCGCTGGGAGTCGTTGAAGTAGGCGGGCACGGTAATCACCGCTTCGGTCACCGGTTCGCCGAGATAGTCCTCGGCGGTCTTTTTCATCTTGCCGAGCACCCGCGCGGAGATTTCAGGCGGCGCCATTTTCTTGCCGTCCACTTCCACCCAGGCGTCGCCGTTGTCGGCCTTGACGATCTTGTACGGAACCAGCTTGATGTCTTTTTGCACGGCCTCTTCGTCGAATTTGCGGCCGATCAGGCGCTTGACGGCGAACAGCGTTTTCTCCGGATTGGTGACGGCCTGACGCTTGGCCGACTGGCCAACCAGCACCTCGTCATCCGTAAAGGCGACGATCGACGGGGTGGTGCGATCACCCTCGCTGTTTTCGATGACGCGGGGCTTGTCGCCATCCATCACTGCGACGCAGGAATTGGTGGTTCCCAGGTCGATACCGATGATTTTTCCCATTATTTTGCTCCTTCGATTAAAGCGAATCTTGTCTAAATAAGCGAACCTGACACGGATATGGGGGCGCAGGCCCCGTATTCAACCGCAAGGGGTTATTTTGA
>DRPO01000274.1 GCA_011330835.1 Gammaproteobacteria bacterium
CCGCGGCCATCAGCCATTGCGGGGTTTTCGAGCCGAGGCCGGAGCCGGGAAAGATGACCATTTTCCGGTTTCGGCAGCCGAGGTATTGGTGTTTTTCGTCCTTGACGGCGATGTGGTCGAGCAGGCCGTGCAGCAGGGCCTGGTGTAGCTGGTCGTATTTGGCGGGCGTACTGGCCGAACCGGTTTTCAGGCCGATATCGCGGGCGGCGAGCAACAACTGGCGGTGGGTGTCGCGCCATTCGCGCCAGCGCCGGTAGCTGAGAAATTCCTTTTGGCAGAGGCGGCGCAGTCTGGATTGCGACAGCGCCTCGTGTTGTTCTTCAAGGTAGTTCCAGAGGTTGACCAGCGAGAGGAAATCGGAGCGCGGGTCATTGAAGCGTTCGTGTTTTTCGTCGGCGGCCTGTTGCTTGTCGTGGGGGCGCTCCCGGGGGTCGCGGACGGTGAGCGCGGTGACGATGGCCAGGGTTTCGCGCAGCGCGCCGAGCGGGGCGGCGGCCAGCAGCATGCGGCCAAAGCGCGGGTCGATCGGGAGCCGCGCCAGTTGCCGCCCGATGGCCGTGAGGTTGCGGCGCTTGTCGATGGCCTGGAGTTCCTGCAACAGGCGGAAGCCGTCGCGGATCAGCCGGGCGTCCGGCGCGTCGATAAAGGGGAAGCGTTCGATGTCGGCCAGTTTCAGCGAGGCCATCTGGAGGATGACGGAGGCGAGGTTGGTGCGCAGGATTTCCGGGTCGGTGAATTCGGGGCGTTGCTCGAAGTCTTCCTCGCTGTAGAGGCGGATGCAGATGCCGGGGGCTTCGCGACCGCAGCGTCCGGCCCGTTGCTGGGCGGAGGCGCGGGAGACGGGTTCGGTGGCCAGCCGCTGAATCTTGGTGCGCCAGGAGTAGCGCGACAGGCGGGCGAGGCCGGAGTCGATGACGTAGCGGATGCCGGGGATGGTCAGCGAGGTTTCGGCGACGTTGGTGGATAGAATCACGCGTTGGCGTCCGCCGCGCCGGAATATGCGTTGCTGCTCCCCCGCTGGCAGGCGAGAGAACAGGGGGAGGATTTCCATCTGTTCGCGGCGATGGCGCAGGCTGCGCCAGGCTTCGTGGATTTCGCGCTCGCCGGGGAGGAAGACGAGGATGTCGCCGCGCGGTTCGCCTTGCAGTTCGTCGATGGCCGCGTCGATGCGCTGGTAGAGCGAGAGCGGTTCTTCGTCGTCGGGAGCGCTCTGGTAGCGGATCTCCACCGGCCAGGTTTTTCCGGAGACCTGGATGACGGGTGCGTTGCGGAAATGGCCGGCGATGCGTTCGGCGTCGATGGTGGCCGAGGTGATGATCAGTTTCAGATCCTTGCGCCGAGACAGCAGTTGTCGGAGATAGCCGAGCAGGAAGTCGATATTGAGGCTGCGCTCGTGGGCTTCGTCGATGATCAGGGTGTCGTAGCGGTTGAGCCAACGGTCGTGCTGGATTTCGGTCAGCAGGATGCCGTCGGTCATGATCTTGATGAGGTTGGCGGGGCCGAGTTGCTGGTGGAAGCGTGTTTGAAAACCCACCAGTTCGCCGAGCGGCGTTTTCAGCTCCTCGGCGAGCCGGGCGGAGACGGCGCGGGCGGCTATGCGTCGGGGCTGGGTGTGGCCGATCAGGCCGTCGACGCCGCGACCGGCTTCGAGGCAGATTTTGGGGAGCTGGGTGGTTTTGCCCGAGCCGGTTTCGCCGCAGACCAGCACGACCTGGTGGTTGCGGATGGCGTCGGCGATTTCGGCGCGCTTTTCGCTGACTGGCAGGCTGTCCGGATAGTCGAGTTCGGGGCGGTTGCGCAGCCGGGTCTGTTTTTCCGCGACGGATTGTTCGATGGCTTGCTGGAGTTTCCGGAGCTGGCGCGCATCGGGGTTTTTCCGAAGGCGGTGCAGGCGTTTCGAGAGCCGGTAGTAATCGCGGCGCATGCAGTCGCCGAGCTGTCGGCGCAGCGCGGCGAAGTCGGCGGGGGCCTGGGGCGTCGTCTGGCTATTTTCCGACATTCACCAGCATGGTCTGGATTTTCTCGCTGGCCAGGCGGGTGCGCAGCCGGTTGGCTTCATCCAGCGATTTGAAGGGGCCGATTTTGACGCGATGCCAGGCGCCATCGTTGACCCGCACCTTTTCGATATGGGATTCGACGCCCATCATCGCCAGTTGCGCCCGGCGGCGGTTGGCGTCTTTCGCGCGACGGAACGAGCCGGCCTGCAGGATGAAGCGACCGGAGGCGGGGACGCTGGCGGATCGTGGGCGGGTTTCCGGCAGCAATAACGGCTGGCGTTTGTCCTTGCCGCGATACTGGTCGTCGGGGACTTCGACGCGCTGTTTTGGCAGCAGGTCGTAAAAGTCGTACTTGTGTTCGACCTTGGGCGGTTCGATGGGTGTCCCGGATGCGGTGGATGCGTCGCGGTGGGGCCGGGGCGGGCGGCTGGCCGGAAGAGGTGGGGCCGGGGCGGTCTTGGCCCGCGGCGCCGGATGCGGTTTTTCGATGGATGCGAGCCAGACGATGGCGGCGACCAGCAGGCCGATGGAGATCCCGCCAGCGATCCAGACGAGGCCGGAGGCTTCCTCGCGCGCGGGCTGGCGCCGCCGGGGCTTGGCGGCGCGCCGGGTTTTGGGGGCGCTTCTGGCCCTGGGTTTGCGCCGGGTCGCCGGGGTTGCTGATGCTTTGCGTCGCGCCATGGGGAGATCTTACCGACTCGCGCGGCGGGTTACATCGCTTCCGGCGCGGAAACGTCGAGCAGCGCCAGACCGTTGCGCAGGACAACGCGGCTGGCTTCGCAGAGCCTCAGGCGGGCGTCGCGCAGGGCTTCGTCGTCCACCAGGAACTGGTGGGCGTTGTAATAGCCGTGGAACAGATGCGCCAGTTCGCGCAGGTATTGGGCGATACGGTGCGGCTCCCGGTTGAGACCGGCTTTTTCGACCTGCTCCGGGTATTTGGCCAGATGGGTGATCAGGTCGGTCTCGTGGCGTTCGACCAGCCGCGACAGATCCGCCTCGCCGGGCTGGACGCCGCGCTCTTCGGCCTGGCGCAGCACGCTGCAAATGCGCGCGTGGGCGTATTGCACGTAGTACACCGGGTTTTCGCTGGTTTTCGAGGTGGCCAGATCGAGGTCGAAATCCAGGTGCTGGTCATGGCGGCGCATGACGTAGAAAAACCGCGCCGCGTCGGTTCCCACCCGCTCTCGCAGCTCCCGCAGCGTGACGAATTCGCCCGAGCGGGTGGACATCGCCAGCTTCTCGCCGCCCTGGTAGAGCACGGCGAACTGGATCAGCAAAATGTCCAGCGTCTCCGGATCCTGACCCATGGCTTGCAGCGCCGCCCTGACGCGCGGGACATAGCCGTGGTGGTCGGCGCCCCAGATGTCGATCATCTTGTCGAAGCCGCGTTCCAGTTTGTTGAGATGGTAGGCGATGTCGGAGGCGAAATACGTGGTCTGGCCATTCTCCCGGCGCACCACGCGATCCTTTTCGTCGCCAAACGCGGTGGAGCGGAACCACAGCGCGCCGTCCTTTTCGTAGAGCTGGCCGGCGGCCTGCAATTTGTCGATGCAGGTTTCAACGGCGCTGGATTCCATGAGGGAGCGCTCCGAAAACCACTCGTCATAATGCACGCCGAATTGCGCCAGATCGTTGCGAATGTTATCCACCAGCGTATTCAGGGCCAGATCGAAAACGTCGCGATATTTTTCCTCGCCCAGCAAGTCGCGGGCGCGCTCGATCAGCGCGTCGATATGGACTTCCTTGTCGCCCTCGGGCGCGTCGGCGGGGATGTCGGCGAACACGGTTTCGGTGGGATGCCGGTAGGCGTCGCCGTGTTCGCGGTGCAGCGTCGCGCCGATGTCCCAGATATAGTCGCCCTGATAGCCGTTGCTGGGGAAGGGGAGGGTCTCTCCCGCCAGCTCCAGATACCGCAGCCAGACCGAGACGGCGAGGATGTGCATCTGCCGGCCCGCGTCGTTGACGTAATATTCACGGTGAACCTTGAACCCGAGCGTATCCAGCAGATTCGCCACCACCGCGCCGTAGGCCGCTCCCCGTCCGTGGCCGACATGCAGCGGGCCGGTCGGGTTGGCGGAGACGAACTCGACCTGCACGGTCTGACCCTCGCCCACCGTGCTGGCGCCATACCGTTCGCCCTGCTCGATGATCCGCGTGATCACCGATTGCGTCGCCGCCGCCTTGACGAAGAAGTTGATAAAGCCGGGGCCGGCGATCTCGGTTTTCTCGATCAGGTCATTGGCGGGCAGGGCGTCGACGATGCGCTGAGCCAGCTCGCGCGGGTTGGTTTTCGCCAGCCGGGCGGATTTCATCGCGATATTGCTGGCGAAGTCGCCATGCGCCGCGTCGCGGGTGCGGGAGACCTCGATCGTTTCGATATCGGGCGTTTCGCTCAGCGCGCCGTCGTTGTGAAGGGCGAGCAGGGCGTCGAGCAGCAGGTGTTGAATGGCGTCTTTCACGTGGCGTCAGGGTTCGTCGATAGACAAGGAGCGGATTGTACAGAAACCGGGCGGGGATTGCTTAATGCGCGTGTCCGCGACAGGGCGAGCGCGGGGAAACCGCTGAAAGCTCAGCGGGGACCCGATTTGCCTGGGGACCAGGGGGCGGCATCCCTGCCGGCAAGGGCGTTGGATAGTTTGCCGAGGATTGTGTTGTTTTTCTGTAAGCTAATTCCGTGGCGGGTTTCGCGCCCCGATACCTTGTACTTCTTTTCTGACTTTGGGCGCGAGGGCGCGAGTGACTTTTCTTTGCTCGCCCAAAGAAAAGTCACCAAAAGAAAGGGCGCCCCCGTCGCCCGCCTGTTTCCGCCTCGCCAGCGCCCCTTGGTCGGTCGGCTTGTACGCGCATCCTTGCGCGGACAAACCTCAATCGGACTTCCTGTCCGATTGCCCGAGTCGGCGCGCTGTCGAGGCGGGGGGCGAAGGGGGAAGAAAAGCCTGACGGCTCGTCGGGCTGCGCCCGACATCGCCCCAGGGTTGGATTTTCGGGATCCCATGCTTGATATTATGCGCTTGCCCTGATGTCGACGAAGGGAGGAGCGCCGGCATTCCGGCGACGAAGATATTGCGGAGGATCTGGATCCCGGCTTTCGCCGGGATGACCGCGTATCTGAGGTTGGGGAGTGAATGAGCTGGCTCTGGATCCCGGCGTTCGCCGGGATGACGCTTTCGCAGCCGTCGAGATGATAACCCGCCGTCATCCCGGCGAAAGCCGGGATCCAGCCTGCCCGATATCGACGCCTTCCAGCCGAAGCAGCGTCCGTTTGACCGATTGTCCGCCGCCGTAGCCGGCCAGCGAGCCGTCGCTGGCGATGACGCGGTGGCAGGGGGCGATGATGCTGATGGGGTTGGCGCCGTTGGCGGAGCCGACGGCTCGCCAGGCGCGGGGGGAGCCGACTTTTTTCGCCAGTTCGGCGTAGGAGCAGGTGCTTCCCCAGGGGAGGGTGAGCAGGGCGTTCCAGACTTTGCGCTGGAAGGGCGTGCCGGTGAACGAAAGGGGCAGTTCGAAGACTTTCCGGTCGCCGTCAAAATACTCGCGCAGTTGTTTTTCGCATTCGCGGAGCAGGGGGCTGGATGCTTCGGCGGCGTCGCCGAGCGTTGGGCGGAACGCGGGCCAGTTGCGGGCGTAGCCGAGGGCGATAATGGCTTCGCGGTTGGCGGCGATGTAGAGATCGCCAACTGGAGAGGCGATCCGCTGGTAGCGGGGCCTGTCCACGAATTAACGACTGAGCGTCTGGACCAGTCGCCGCAGGGTTCGAAGCTCGTCCAGCAGGTCGAGCGCCAGCGCGGCGCCGGCGAGGTTGACGCCGAGGTCGCGTTGCAGGCGAACCGCGCTCTGGGCGCGCAGCAGGGTTTCCCGGGTGAACCGCCAGCGGGACGCGGGAGCGGTTTCGTCCAGGGGGGCGATGATCCCGTGTTCAACCAGCGACAGCATCTGTTCCGCCGGGCGACCGCAGCAGTGGCACAGTTCGGCCAGCGAGACGACTTGATCGTCATCGACGATTTCGGCGCTGACCAGCTTCATCAACTCCTCAGACATGTTCAAACACCGTATTTTGCTCGTGGGTTGAAATCCGATGACGCTTGCCGCAGTTGCTCATAAAGCGCCTTTTGTTCCGCATTGATTTCCTTGGGCATGACGATTTCCAGCGTCACGTAAAAGTCGCCCGGCGTTTTGGCCGGAATGCCGCGCCCCTTGAGCCGCATGCGCTTGCCGCTGGAGGAGCCGGGCGGGATCTTGAGATCCACCACGCCGCTCGGGGTGGGGACCTTGACCCTGGCGCCCAGCGCGGCTTCCCACGGCGCGATCGGCAGTTCGAGCGAGACGTCCTTGCCATCGACCTTGTAGATCGAGTGGGGCTTGAACTCGATTTCCAGGTAGAGATCGCCCGCCGGGCCGCCGCCGACGCCGGGGCTGCCCTGGCCCTTGAGGCGGATGTTCTGGCCGGCCTTGACGCCCTTGGGGATCTTGACGTTGAGCGTGCGTTCCTGGATATGGGGTCGGCCATCGGCGCCGAGCGCGGTGGAGCGCAGCGAGATGGCGCGGGTCGCGCCGCGATAGGCGTCTTCCAGGTCGATCAGCACCTTGGCGTGGCTGTCCTCGCCGCGCATCTGGTAGCCGCC
>DRPO01000275.1 GCA_011330835.1 Gammaproteobacteria bacterium
AAAATCCACGCACCCTGAATGGGGTATTCTTGAACGCGAGAAGTATACTCCATTCAGTGCGCACGGATTGTTGTCGAGAGCAGGCTTGCCCCGGAGCCACGGGGCGGCAATCATCGCCGGGGATGCCGGCGCTCCTTCCTGATCAGTTATCGCGATATGGCGGAGGCTGCGCTGATCACGGAGGCGAAATAGAACGGATCCGCCTCGCCGCCCTGACTGGAGGTTGCGATCACGGCGTTCAATTGCTTTTCCAGCGCGGGGTCGGGGGCGGCGTCCAGCACGCGACGGGTGGCGCGGAGCAGCAGGGCTTCGGGCGATGGCAAGGCGCTGTCGCGCAGGTGTCGCTGACGCAGGGGGCGGGGGAGCAGGTCTTCGGCGTTTTGTCGCCAGCCGCGGTCGGTGTGGAAGCGTCGCCAGGCGCGCTGGACGATCAGGCGGGCGAGTTTTTCGGCCTGGCGATCCCGGGTTTTCTCGGCCCAGGCGGAGAGGCCGTCGGCGACGGCGGCGTAGTCGAACAGGACGGCGGGGCCGAGGGGGCGTCCGCGGCGGTCGAGAGCTTTGACGAGGCGGTCGCCGCGCCAGAAGTTTTCACTGATGAAGCGGGCCAGCGCCTGGCCGGCGCGGCGATAGCGTTTGTCCTCGTCGGCCGCGGCGGCGAAGGCGGCGAGCGCCATGCCGTTCCATCCGGCCAGTCGCTTGTCGTCTCGCGGAGCGTGGCGGTGCGCCCGACGCTGCTGTTTGAGCGTTTGGCGGATGTGGCGGAGTTTTTTGTCGAGGGCGGCGTTGTCGAGGTCGAAGACTTCCTGGATGTGCGCCCGGTCGAAGTCTTCCATGGGCAGGTTGCCTTCCGGGGGCGAGGGTTCGCGCAGCATGTCCCAGACGGCGTTGACGAAGTCGAGTTCGGCGGGTTTGAACAGGCGCTTGAGTTCGGCTTGCGACCAGAGGTAGTACGCGCCTTCCCTGCCCTGGTCGTCGACGGCGGAGAGGCTGGCGATGTAGCCGCCGCCGGGCGCGGCCAGTTCGTCGAGCATGAAGTCGAGCGTGCGGTGGGCGATGTCGCGGTATTCCGGTTTGTTCAGTTGGCGGGCGGCGCGCAGGTATAGCGGGGCAAGCATGGCGCTGGTGTAGAGCATTTTTTCGTAGTGCGGGGTGCTCCAGTCGGGATCGACGGTGTAGCGGTAAAAACCGCCGCCGACGTGGTCGAACAGGCCGCGACGCGACATGGCGTCGAGGGTGGTGGCGAGGAATGTCGCCAATTCGGGGTTGTCGTCGCGTTCCAGCCATTGCATCAGCGCGGTCAACTGCGGGGCCATGGGGAATTTCATCTGCTGACCAAAGCCGCCCTGAAGCGGGTCGGCGAGTTCCAGCGCGTCGGCGACAACTCGGGGGTAGAGCGAGGCCAGCGGTTTGTCCACGGGCGTATTGTCGGCCTCGGCGGCGACGGCGAGGACGTCGTCCACGTCCCGCGCGGCTTCGGTGAGGGATTTACGTTCCTTTTTCCAGCGCTGTTGCAGGTCGTTCAGCACCCGGATGAAGCGGTCTCGGGGGACGTAGGTCATGCCGACGACGGGGTAGCCTTCGGGGGTGAGAAAGACGTTGAGCGGCCACCCGGCGCGCCCCGCCGTGGCCTGGACGAAGTCGATCAGGCGTTCGTCCAGCACGGGGTTGAGTTCGCGATCCACCTTGACGGCGATGAAATGCTTGTTGAGCACCGCCGCCACCGCCTTGTCCTGGTAGCTTTCATGCTGCATGACATGACACCAGTGGCAGGCGAAATAGCCGATGGAGACGAACAGGAGCTTGTTTTCCCGTTTCGCCTGTTTCAGCGCCGCCGGCCCCCAGACGCGCCAGTGAACGGGATCGTGGCCGTGCATGGCGAGATAGGGAGAGGGATTGTTCGCCAGTTCGTTGGCGTTCAGCGGCGGCGCTGGCAGGAGGGCGAGCAGCGCGGGGACGAGTACGGATAGCAGGCGGAACAGTCTGGTCATGATGGCCTCAATGGATAGGATCGCGAGGAAGCTCCCCCCTCACCCTCTCCCCCCAGGGGGAGAGGGAACCTCGGGGGCGGCTCGGGAGACAGCATAGCCCCAAACCGCCAGCAGTTCATCACGCCAGTTGGTCGCGCGCCTGTGTGTGGGTACGCGCCAGCGTTGAAACAGATGCTTGCGCGAACGCATCCACGCTCCGGCGGACAAGTGGACAACAACAGGTTGATGCGCCGGCCCAATGTGCTTACAATGTAAGCATTTGTAATCGTCTGGATTGGCCGATATGTCAGCAACCGAATCACTCACCGTCAGAATCAAAAAACCGGTCAAGCAGGGCCTTGGCGATCTGGCAAGGCTCAGCGAGCGCTCCATGAGCTACCATGCTGAAAAAGCGTTGGCCGAATATGTGGCGCGGGAAAAACATCGCCTGGAAGCGCTCGCGCGCGAAATTGAAACAGGTATTGAATCGCTGAATGCCGGAAAAGGCGTCAGGATGAACAGGAAACTGTTCGACGATATCAAGCAACGCGGACGTGAGCGGCTGAACCAACTCTCATCTCGCAAGTGAAGCCAGTCATTTTCTCGCCGGACGCGATCCTCGATCTGGAGGACATCTGGCTGTATATCGCACAAGACGATATCGATCGTGCTGATCGTTTTGTCGATAAGCTGCGTGCGTTTTGTGAAGGCGAATTGGCCCTGTTTCCCGAAATTGGCGCACCCCGGGATTATTTATCCAAAGGCGTTCTCGCGTTCCCCTATCGCAACTACATGCTGTATTACCGAATCTCGAAGGGCGAGGTTCAGATTATCCGCATCATGCATGGATCGGTTGACAAGGAAAGTGGTTTCAGCGAAATACAGCGCGGGAGATAGCATAGCCCCAAACCACCAGCAGTTCATCGCGCCAGTAGATCAGCGGGATTGTCGCGCGCCTGTGTGCGGGTACGCGCCAGCGTTGAAACAGATGCTTGAGCTTTTGTCTGGGACGGTCGGGCGCGGGACGGAATCGCTCTCCGCCCTGGCGGAAGCGGACGCTGACTTCGTCTTCCGCCGTCAGCCAGGGAATGGCGTTCAGCAGGGTTTGCGGCTCCAGGCGCAGGCCGGGCGGGTCGGCGATCAGGGGGTGGTTCAGGGGCCAGCTCAGGGCGCGGGGGGGCGCCTTGGCGCGTTCTGGCCAGGTCTTGAGCAGGCGATCATGATCCCGCCGGATCGCCACGCCGCCCAGCGTCAGCTCCGGGGCGGCGTCCGCGCCCGCGTTGATTACGTCGCGGAACAGGGCTTCGAGCTGCCGCGTTTCGCTGGCGAGCGGCGGGCCAATCGTTTTGAGCCAGTAACGCAGCAGGTTGGTCTGGCGATGCGGGGGCAACGCTTTCAGTCGGTCAATGACGAGGCCGCCCGTGGAAAAATCGCCGGCGGTCGCCC
>DRPO01000276.1 GCA_011330835.1 Gammaproteobacteria bacterium
ACGGCGGCGCCGGGGCTCGCGGATCGCCAGGCGGCGGCGTTTGGCGAGCATCCGCAAGGCAATCTTTACCTCATTGATCCCTTGGGGAATCTGGTGATGCGCTATGGGTCGGACGCAAAGGCGCGCGGCATCCTCAAGGATCTCCATCGTTTGTTGCGGGTGTCGAAAATTGGTTAGTCATAACAAGTTGGGTCGTTTTCGGCTGTTGGCCGGGTTCGGCGTTCTGCTGGCTTTCGCGGTTATCGTGCTGGGCGCCTATACGCGGCTCTCCGATGCGGGGCTGGGTTGTCCCGACTGGCCGGGGTGCTATGGTCATCTCACGGTTCCGGAGAGCGGCGACAAGGTGGCGGCCGCGAATCAGGCCTGGCCGGATCGCCCGGTCGAGGCGGGGAAGGCCTGGAAGGAGATGGTGCATCGCTATTTCGCGGGTACGCTTGGACTGGTGATTCTGTTGCTGGCGATCGTGTCTTTCAGAAACCGGCGAGATCCGGCCCAGCCGGTGTTGTTGCCGACGTTGCTGGTTGGCGTGGTCATTTTCCAGGCGCTGCTGGGCATGTGGACGGTGACGCTGAAAGTCATGCCACTGGTGGTCATGGGGCATCTTGTCGGCGGTTTCATGACCTTGTCGCTGTTGTGGCTGCTGTTCATCAGTACGCGCTCGTGGGCCATGACGCCGGGCCAGGGCGGCAGTCTGGCGTGGCTTGGCGTTATTGGGCTATTTCTGCTGGTGGGCCAGATCATGCTGGGCGGCTGGACCAGTTCCAACTATTCGGCGCTGGCCTGTCCGGATTTTCCCACCTGCCACGGACAGTGGTGGCCCACGATGAATCTGGCCGAAGGGTTCGATCTCTGGCACGGCACCGGCATTGACTTCGAGTTCGGCATCCTGGATGGCGAGGCGCGGACCGCGATTCACATGATGCATCGGGTCGGCGCGCTGATCGTGGGGACCTACCTGTTGTTTCTTGGCGTCAAGGTCGCCAGGGGCGATTATGCGGCGAGCATGCGGGGCGTCGCCCTGGTCATGCTGGTTTTTCTGGTTACCCAGATTTCGCTGGGAATTTCGAATGTGGTTTTCGGCCTGCCGCTGGTCGTGGCGATTTTCCATAATGCGGTCGCCGCGCTGCTTTTGTTGTCATTGATCACTCTGGTGTATCTGGTGTTCTTGCAACGTCAGGCGGCGTTCAATCGAGGCGGGAGGTAGGTGATGTCAATGGCTCAATCCATGGGCAGGGTCAATACGCTGCTGGCGACGCTGTCGTGTTACTACGAATTGTGCAAGCCTCGCGTGGTTGCCCTGATGGTCTTTACCGCCTGGGTGGGCATGTTTCTGGCCGAGCCGGGAACCTTTCCGCTGCGGGTTTTTGTTTTTGGCAGTCTCGGGATCGCCCTGATGGCCAGCTCCGCCGCCGCGGTGAATCATGTCGTGGATCGGCGCATCGACGCGCGGATGAATCGCACCCAGGCGCGCCCGATTCCATCCGGGGAGTTGGGGCCGGGGCGCTGCATCGCCTTCGCGGTCGCCATGGGCCTTGTCGGATTGGCGACCCTGTTGCTGTGGACCAATCTGCTGACCGCCGTGCTGACAACGTTGTCGCTGATTGGCTACGCCTTTATCTACACGCTTTACCTCAAGCGCGCGACCCCGCAGAACATCGTGATCGGCGGGGCCGCCGGCGCCACGCCGCCGTTGCTGGGTTGGACCGCGGTGACCGGGCATGTCGATCCCTACGCGCT
>DRPO01000277.1 GCA_011330835.1 Gammaproteobacteria bacterium
CGCGCCCCGCCAGGCGTAAAGAGCTTGAATCTTCAGCACTCGTTTGTTGCCCGTTCCTGGTCTATCATAGTGATCAAGGCAGTTGCCCGATGTTGTCGGCGATGAACAGGCCGCGAGTCCGGGGTTCCCGAGCACAAGACAATGAACGCCATTCGACAGAAAAATCTCAGTGCCTGGTACGCCTCGCCGCGAGGCCAGGTCTTCGCCCGCAAGCTGCAAGAGGCGGTGGCGCCGTGGTTGCAGGGCATCTTTGGCTATCACGCGGTGCAGTTGGGCATGTGCCCGGCGCTGTCGTTGCTGGAACAGTCCCGCATCAACCACCGCGTGATGGCGGATTACCCCGATTGCGGGGATGTGCTCTGCCGCCCCGAGGCGCTGCCGTTCGAATCGGACTCGATAGACCTGCTGGTGGCGGCGCACTGTCTGGAGGTCTCCGACGATCCACACGCCCTGCTGCGCGAAGCCGAGCGGGCGCTGGTGGCGGAAGGGCATCTGCTGGTGATCGGCATTGACCCCTGGACGTTGTGGGGCGGCTGGCGCAAGCTCAGCGGTCGCGGCTCGCAGCTCTACTCACAGAGCAAGGTCAAGGACTGGCTGGGTCTGCTGGGCTTCGATTTCCAGCGCAGCCAGATGCTGCCGATGTTCGATGTTCACCTGCCGCTCGGCATGGCCAGTCTGCCGAAAACCGGTCAGTTCGCGAACCTGCTCGCCTCCAATATCGCCGGCGGCTACGCAATGCTGGCGAAAAAGCGGGTCACCACGCTGACCCCCATCACGCCGCCCTGGCGGCGCGCGCCAAAACTGATTCCCGGCGGCCTGGTCAAGCCGGCGGCGCGCAGCCAGCGACGCACGCCGGCTCCGGCTCCCGTGCTGGTCTATGACGTTTCCCGCCGCAAGCCCAAGCCCGAATGATCGAGATCTATACCGATGGCGCCTGCCGGGGCAATCCGGGGCCGGGCGGGTGGGGCGCCTTGCTGCGCTACGGCTCCCATGAAAAGGAGTTGTGGGGCGGCGAGCCGCAAACCACCAACAACCGCATGGAGCTGACGGCGGTCATCGAAGGCCTCGCCGCGCTGAAATCCACCCGGCATCCCGTGACGGTCACCACCGACTCCCGTTACGTCATGGATGGCATTACCCGCTGGCTGCCGGGCTGGAAAAAGCGCGGCTGGAAGACCGCCTCGAAGCAGCCGGTCAAGAACGTGGATCTCTGGCAAAGGCTCGATGAACTGGCGGCGCGCTACCAGATCGACTGGCGCTGGGTAAAAGGGCACAGCGGCCACCGCGAAAATGAACACGTCGACCAGCTCGCCAATCGCGGCATCGACGAAATGCTGAGCAAGAACCGCTGATGTCCGAAGACCGACAGATCGTTCTCGATACCGAAACCACCGGCCTCGAACCCTCGGACGGGCACCGAATCATCGAAATCGGCTGCGTCGAAATGGTCAACCGGCGTGTGACCGGCAACAACTATCACCAATACCTCCAGCCCGACCGCCTGATTGACGAGGGCGCCGTCGAGGTTCATGGCATCACCAACGAATTCCTGCAAGACAAGCCGCGCATGGCGGATGTCGTGGAAGCCTTCATCGACTACGTGCGCGGCGCCGAACTGATCATCCACAACGCGCCGTTCGACGTCGGTTTCATCAATCACGAACTGGCGCTGCTGGGCGACGCCTGGGGCCGGATCGAGGACCACTGCCAGATCACCGACACCCTCGAAATGGCCCGCAAGATGCGGCCCGGCCAGCGCAACACCCTGGACGCGCTGTGCAAGGTCTACGAAGTCGACAACTCCAACCGGACGCTGCACGGCGCGTTGCTGGACGCCCAGATCCTCGCCGAAGTCTACCTCGCCATGACCGGCGGACAGGGCAGCCTGATGCTCTCGGACGAACTCGCCGAAGGTCCCGGCGGCAGCGACAGCCTGATAAGTCGCATCGAAAGGCGAGTCGAATTGCCCATCATCGCCGCCAGCGAAAAGGAACTGGCCGAGCATGAAAAGATGCTGGCGATGATCCGGGAGACAGCGGGGGATGTTCAGACCTTCTGAGCGCGAAGTCTTTTTCTCGAAAATCGGTGAGTTCATACGCTTTTGCCGGTTTTTCATCGGCGCGATGAATCCTCCTGTTGAGCTGGAGGCTTTTGTCGAGCGTTGGAATCTGTTGCATACTGATTACGTTGCAATCACAGTGAGTACGGATCATGACGGCGCGTAGTATCTCGTTACGCATGAGCGAGGAGAAGATCCGGCAAGTGGATAGTCTTGCCAAGACCCTCGGGCGTTCGCGAGCATGGATCATCAACCAGGCCACGGATCGATATCTGGCCTACGAGAGCTGGTTCGCCGAACAGGTCGAGCAAGGCCTGACCGAGGCGGAAGCCGGCAAGACGGCGTCGCATAATGAGGTTATGGCTGGGTTGCGCGAGCGAATTGCCAAGGGCGGCAAGTGAGACTGCGTTGGACGGCGGCCGCCCAAGCTGATCTTGAGGCCATTATCGACTACTTTCTCGCGGAAAATCCGACCATTGCCGGTGATATCGTGGAACGGATCGATCAGGCCGTAAGGCCCTTGGTCGACCATCCGGGGATAGGGCGGCCGGGGCGGGTGACTGGGTCGCGTGAGCTAGTCGTCAGTGGTCTGCCCTACATACTGCCGTATCAAGTCTCCCCCGACACGATTATCATCCTGCGCGTGTTGCACTCGGCGCAGCGGTGGCCAACAAAGTTCTGATCGATGGATCCCTATGATTGGTTGGAGCAGTATTGTCAGTGGTCGCGCCGCCCCTTATCGTTCGAAACGGTTGATCTGTAGGCCAACTTCTTTCCAGGGAAGCCGGCGTTGTTGGTTTTTCATTTTTTCATAGGCGGATTCAGCACGCTTTGAATCAATAATTCCAGATTGAAACATCTGTTCCATCAGCCACAGTGTGCCGTGAATCTCTTGTTTCATTTGTCGGCAGATTTTTCTGAGAATCCGGTCTCCACTCAAGAGAGGGCATTTCTTGTCCTGAGCGAGCGCTAAAGCTGACAGGTCGTATCGACTTGCGCCAGACTTCCCATATTGCTCAACAAGCTCGAAGGCGGCTTGAACGCATTCAGCTTTCATTTCCAGTATCGAAAGCCCGATATTGGGGAGGTTTGGGTGGTGGTCCGACAGTTCATCGTGAAACAGGATGTCGGGTACCGCAAACTCGTATTCCAGGCGAAACATGTCTTCGAGTAGCCCGGCGACTTCCATGTCGATGAGTATATTGGCGTCACTAATCAGCAGCTTGTTGGGCACGTTCCATGTTCCGTTGTCTGTGGAATTCAGGGAGGGGCAGCATCAACAGTTCAGCGGCTTTTGACTCGGCAATGAGCCCTTCGGCCAATGCGTGGTAGACCAGTTGGGTAAACAGCGAGGGTTGTTCTGATGGATAGATGCCCCCCGGTTCATTCTTGATCCAGCCTTGCTTTCGAAAAAAGATGCGCATTTTTCCAGCGTTTGCCTTTGAAAGGATATTCAAATCCTCGGCCCGGTGAATCCAGCCGGACATGCTGAGCCCATAGGCTTTTTTGAGGATATTGAGTTCGCGAGGCTCCAGCCAGGTTCGCTTGGTTCCCAGTTCCTTGCTGACCTCCGGGGCGGGCGCCAGGAACGCGCCGGCGAATCGATTGCAGGCTTTTTCTTCGTCCAGATTATCGGTCAGTCGCTCCGACAGGATAAGGTGTCCGAGTTCATGCGCGAGCGTGAATCGCTGGCGGTCTCCCGGCCAGTGGGCGCCGACAACGATGATGGGTAAACCGTTAACGGTTGCCGCGAGGCCGTCAAATTTGTCGCCGTGAAGCACTTCAGTCTGGAAGACCATCACGCCACGTTCTTCCAGAGCATCCGTCAGATCGGGGATCGGGTTGTTGCCCAGCCCCCAGGCCTCTCGCACGGCGATGGCGACTTCTTCTATCTGATCCAGGGAGTCGATATGCGGCGCGAGGTTGGCTGGCGGCTCGAATTGTGCGATCGGGTGCGTCGGAAGAAAATCCAGAAGTTCAAAGAAACGCTCCAGTTGTTCAATAACGCCCGCATGAATTTGGTCCAGTGTTTTAGCGCCAAGTTTGCGGTGTTTACGGTATTCAACGCCTTCCAGTTCGATCGCATTCGTACGGAAAAAGTATTCCGTTCGCACGTGTAATGCCCGGGCAAGTGCAATCAACACGCCGGACGAAGGCGTGGCCTGCCCGTTTTCGTACTTGGAGATGGACATGGCGCTGATCTTTGCTCGCTGGGCGAGATCGCGCATGGAGAGGCCGGCGGCTTTGCGAGCCTGTTTGATGCGTTGGCCGATCATGGAATTCTCTCTGTTTTGGTTTACAAATTATAATTTATTAATCTATATTGTAAACTTAGGCTGATTGAGGTTGTTTGTCAATCAGGACAGTTGCTCAATGGCCAAACTGAGAGGCATCTCTATGCGTCGGCCCTGAAAACCGCCCATGTCACAGCGAAACCGGCGCGAGCCTCTGCTACAATAATCCGATGCGAAAAGAACAAGATAACGGCAGATCGGTACATTTTCCGAGCGTTTCAAGATCTGTTGTCTCACAAATTCCCCGTGGCGGACTTTGGAGACAACGATGAAGCGGCTCTCTTCCTCGCCTGGCGATCTTGCCGAGCGCTACGCGGTCGTCGTGGTCGGCAGCGGCTACGGGGGCGGCGTCGTCGCGGCGCGGCTGGCGCGGACGGGGCAATCGGTCTGCGTGCTGGAACGGGGCGAGGAGATTCCGATCGACGGGTTTCCCGCGACGCGGGAGGCTTTGCGCGACCGGTTTCAGGGCGTGATGGAGCGGCGGACGCCGCCGGATGATCATTCTGGGTCGTGGTCCGGTTTGTTCGATGTTCATTTTGGCCGCGACATGACCGTTCTGAGGGGGTGTGGACTGGGTGGTACATCGCTGATCGGCGCCCAGTTGATGCAGGAGCCGCATCCCGAAGTCTTCAATGAGTCTTGTTGGCCCGATGCGCTTGTCGCGGATCGGGAGGGTGGTCTGCGCGCGGGCTTCGAGAGGGCGAGGGAGATTCTCGAACCCCTCTGTTTTTCATCCCTGTCCGGATCTTCATCCCGTGGCCAGGCCATCGACAGGCTCGC
>DRPO01000278.1 GCA_011330835.1 Gammaproteobacteria bacterium
CAACAAGGAGGGTGGTCACCACGTCCATGGCGAGGCGCTGGGCGAGGAAGAGATCGCCGCGACCCGCGAGGCGCTCGGCTGGACGCATCCGCCGTTCGAGATTCCCGACGAGATCTACGCGGCTTGGGACGCGCGCGAGGCTGGCACCGCCGCCGAAGCGGCCTGGAACGACAAGTTCGCCGCGTACAAGGCGGCGTTTCCCGAGGAAGCGGCTGAGTTCGAGCGCCGCATGGCTAATGAGCTGCCGGAGAACTGGGAGGATCACGCCCAGAAGTTCATCGCCGAGGTCAACGAGCAGGCTCCCTCCCAGGCCAGCCGGATTTCCTCGAAGATGGCGCTCAACGGCTATTGCAAGGCGCTGCCCGAGCTGCTGGGCGGTTCCGCGGATCTGACGCCGTCCAACAACACATTCAGCGACTGCAGCGTCAAGATCAATGACAACAACGGCTCGCGCGAGATGAACTTCGAGGGGAACTACATTTCCTACGGCGTTCGCGAGTTCGGCATGTCGGCCATCATGAACGGCGTGTCCCTGCACGGCGGACTGATTCCTTACGGCGCCACCTTCCTGATGTTCTCCGAATACGCGCGCAACGCGCTGCGGATGGCCGCGCTGATGAAGATCCAGAGCATCTTTGTCTACACACACGATTCGATTGGCCTGGGCGAGGACGGTCCGACGCACCAGCCGGTCGAGCAGATCCCGACGTTGCGCATGATCCCGAATATGGCGGTCTGGCGTCCCTGCGACGCGGTGGAAACCGCCGTCGCCTGGAAGGTCGCGATCGAGCGCAGGAACGGCCCGAGCTGCCTCATCTTCTCGCGCCAGGGACTGCCGCATCAGCAGCGGACCAATGAGCAGATCGCCAATATCGCCAGGGGCGGTTATGTGATCAAGGATACCGACGGGCAGCCGGACGTGATCGTGATCGCGACCGGTTCCGAGGTCGACCTCGCCATGAAGGCCGCCGACGCCTCCGACAAGAAGGTTCGCGTGGTGTCCATGCCCTCCGTCGACGCCTTCGAGGCCCAGGACGACGCTTACAAGGAATCCGTGCTGCCGGCGGCGGTCACGGCTCGCGTGGCGGTCGAAGCCGCGGTTCCCGACGGCTGGTGGAAGTACGTCGGCAGCAAGGGCGCCGTGATTGGCATGACGACCTTCGGCGAGTCCGCGCCCGCGCCCGAGCTGTTCGAGGAGTTCGGATTCACCGTCGACAATGTCTGCAAGGCCATCGACAGCGTAGCCTGAGCAATCCGGGCGCCCCGCCATGCGGCGGGGCGTTCGCCATTCCATTCTGTTTCACTGTTTTCCATCACTATTCAAGGAGAAAATCCATGACGATTAAAGTTGGCATCAACGGTTTTGGCCGTATCGGCCGGATGGCCTTTCGCGCGATTTCGCAGCATTTCGACGACATCCAGGTGGTCGGCATCAACGACCTGCTCGACAACGACTATCTGGCCTACATGCTCAAGTACGACTCCGTACACGGCAATTTCCAGGGCGACATCGCGGTTGACGGCGATACCATGATCGTCAACGGCAACGAGATTCGCCTGACCGCCGAGCGCGATCCCGCCAACCTGGCCTGGGGCGATGTCGGCGCGGACATCGTGATCGAATCCACCGGCTTCTTCCTCACCGCCGAGTCCTGCCAGAAACACATCGACGCCGGCGCGAAAAAGGTCGTTCAGAGCGCGCCTTCCAAGGATGGCACGCCGATGTTCGTCTATGGCGTCAACCACAACACCTACGACGGCCAGTCCATCGTTTCCGCGGCCTCCTGCACCACCAACTGCCTGGCGCCGGTCGCCAAGGTGCTGAACGACAACTGGGGCATCAAGCGCGGCCTGATGACCACGGTTCACGCGGCAACGGCCACCCAGAAGACGGTTGACGGTCCTTCCATGAAAGACTGGCGCGGCGGTCGCGGCATTCTGGAAAACATCATTCCTTCCTCCACCGGCGCGGCCA
>DRPO01000279.1 GCA_011330835.1 Gammaproteobacteria bacterium
CTCTGTGAAAATCGGTGCGCCATTACGGTGTGTTTATATTTTTCCCAAGGTATATTGGTTTCATTTCTCTCCCGCGCCGAGGTTGTTCCCCGATGACATTCAGAATCTGGTTTGTTGCCGTTTTGCTGCTATTGCCGCTGGCGTCCGGCGCCGCCGGGGAATCTCGCCGCCCTGTTCCCGAACCGTTGCGGGGGTGGGTGGATTGGGTCCGGGAGCCGGCTCCCTGTCCCCGGATCAGTGGCATGGAGCATGCGCCAATTTGCGCTTGGCCGCACCAGTTGCTGCTGGAAAAGGCGGCGGGCGAGGCGCGGCTGCGATTCCGCCAGCAGTGGGATGTGGACAGGCCGGGCTGGATTCCGCTGCCGGGCGACAGTCAGTCCTGGCCGGTGAATGTGCGGATCGACAAGTCGCCCGCCATTGTCGTTTCGCGGCGCGGCAAGCCGTTCGTTTTCGCTGACAGAGGCCGGGTTGGGATTCGTGGCGAGTTGGCGGGCCAGCAGGGCCTGCGCCCCTTTGCGATTCCGCCCGATACGGCGCTGGTCAGGTTCGTGCGCGAGGGCGTCGAGCGACCGGTTTATCTGGATGACAAGGCCATGCTGCGCTTCGAGCCCGCCGGTTACGCGGGGGAGGTCAAGCCCCGGCAGGACAAGGATTCGCTCACGCTCAAGGTGTTTCGCCGTTTTACGGACAATGTTCCCACCGACATCGTTTCGGTGTTGCGGTTGACGGTTTCCGGCAAGCCGCGTGAGGTGGACTTTGGCAAAGTTACCTTGCCTCGGGCTGTTCCGCTGGCGGTCAAGGGGCCGCTCAAGGCGAGGATCAATGAAAACGGCGAGTTGTCGGCCATTGTTCGGCCTGGCGTCTGGGAGATTACGGTTTCCTCCTGGCTTCCGGCGGATTTGAAGGCGTGGAAGCGGGGCCAGCCGGGCAGCCCTTTCTGGCCGGCGCACGAGTACTGGTTTTTCGAGCGCGTCCCGGCGTTGTACGCCACCGAGCTGGGCGGCAGTCCGGCTATCGACCCGAAGAGCATCGATGCGCCGCGCGGTTGGGGCAGCCTGGCGGCGTATCGGGTCGCGCCCGACGGCGGGTTGCGGGTCAAGCGCTTGTCGCGGGGGACGCTGGTGACGGGGGAAACCCGGGCGAGAATCGAGCGGGACGCCTGGATCGGTTTTTCCGGGCGGAAGCTGTTTGTGCGGGATCGCGTTCGGGGGGAGGCGCGGCCCTATGCGTCGCTGGTGGCGGCGCATGACAGCGTCGAGCCCCGGGCGGTGTATCTGGATGGCCGACCGCAAGTGCTGGTCAGGACGCCGGAGGGGGTGGGGGTTTCGCTGCGCAATCGTCGGCTCGATGCCGATGTGCTGGGCGTGGCGGCGCCGAAAGGCTCCCTGGCCATGCCCGGAAACTATTTTTCGGATCTCAAGGCCGAGTCGCTGACGGCCCGGCTGCACCTGCCGCCCGGCTGGCGGTTGCTGGCGATCGAGAGCGGCGTCAAGGGGACGACCTGGTTGTCTCGATGGTCGCTGTACCAGGTCTTTTTGCTGATTATGATCTCCATTGCCTTTGCCCGCGTTAATGGTTGGGGCTGGGGGGCGTTCGCCCTGGCGACGCTGGGCGTTACCTTTCATGAGCCGGAAACCCCGGTCTTGCTGTGGTTGGCGCTGCTCGGCCTGGTCGCCGCGTTGCGCGACGGGCTGGGCAATACGCCGAGGCTGAAAATGGTGCTGCAAAAGGCGCGGTTGGTCGTCTTGCTGGCGATTGGCGTTTGGCTGCTGGGCTATACGGTCACCCATGTGCGCGACGCGATTCATCCGCAGTTGAACTGGTCGGTGGGAGCCGACGATGCGCCCGGCGTCGGGGTGGAGCGGGATGTGGTGATGGAGGAAGCGCCGCGAGCGCCGCCGATGGCGTTGAAAAAGAGGATGGCGCAGGCGGTGGAGAAAGCGGCGCCTTCCGGCGCGTTGTTGTCGATCCCCGAAACTTATCCAGCCTCCAGCGCCGCTCCGCCGCCGCGGATGGATGGAACGGAGGGGTTCCGGCGGGAAAACGAGATTCGCTCCACGGTGGGTATTCCGCGCTGGCGGGGCAGGGTCTATTCCCTGCGCTGGGACGCCAGCGCTCTGCAGCGCGCCGAGCCTTTCGATATGCTGCTGATGACGCCAGCCATGAACCGGCTGTTTGGTTTCGTCAGCAGCCTGATGCTGATTCTGCTGTTTCTCGCGGCCATGGGCGTCGACCCGCGCAAAGGGATAAAGCGCCTGCGGCGGGGCTTGGCCGCGAAGCGGGCGGCGGCGACCCTGCTGCTCGTGACGCCGATGCTGGGCTGGCCGCCCGCCCCGGCCCAGGCCGGCGACTACCCGCCGGAGTATCTGCTCAAGCAGTTGGCCCGGGAGGTCAACCGGCCTCCTGATTGTCTGCCGGACTGCGTGTCGCTGGACAGACTCCACGCGAGCCTGTCGCGGGAAGGCGCGTTGCGCCTGCGATTTCGCATCCATGCGCTCGACGCCGTCGCCGCGCCGCTGTTGGAAACGCCTCGCGGCGGCGTGAATTTCACCGCGTTCGTTGTCAACGACAACGGCCTGCGCGGCTTGCCGCTGGAGCGCAGCGGCCAGCGCCTGATGGTCAGGTTGGAGCGAGGGGCGCATGAGGTGATGCTCCAGGGAGTTGTTTCCGGAAAAACCCTGCAACTGGGGCTGCCGTTGACGGTGCGGCAATATACCGAAACCCTGGAAGGCTGGCGGGGTTCGCACGTCCATCGCCCCGGAAGCTGGCAATCGCTGTCCTTTCGCAAACAGTCCGCGGCGACGCCCGCCGAACAAGGCCCCAAGGGGTTGTCGCGCAGCCAGATTCCACCGTTCTTCGCCGTGACCCGGGAGCTGGCGTTGTCCGACGGCATGTTCGTCGACACCACGGTGCGCCGTCTGTCCCCGCCGGGATCGGTCGAGACCGTGGCCATACCGGCCTGGCCGAAGGAGGTCATTCTCAAGGCGGGCGACCAGGTCTCGCGCAAGGGCGAAGCGATCCAGGTAGTGTTCAACGCGGGCGACTCCACGCTCAAGTTTCGTAGTTCGCTGCAATTCAGCGAGGACGAACTGGCCGGTTATCGTGGCGGCGTGCTGAGAAAAATCATCCTGCCGCCCGCGCCAGCCGCGCAGCGCACGCAGTGGCGTTTCGATTATTCCAGCCAGTGGAACGTGGAGGTCGCCGGCCTGCCGATCATCTATGAGCAAACCCGCTCCGGGGAAAACCTGAAATCGCTGCGTCCCTGGCCCGGCGAGACGGCGACGATCCTCATCTCCCGCGTCGAACCGATACCCGGCGCGACCGTGGCGATTCAGCGACTCACGCTATCGCTTGCCCCCCATGCGGCGGGGCCGGGCGCCTCGGGTGGCGCGCTGGAGCTCAGCGCCGAAATCGAAACCACCCAGGCCCAGACCCTGATGCTGGAAACGCCGGAGGCGACGATTCACTCCGTCCGGGTCAACGGGCGGCGCATCAACAACGAGGCGGCGGGAAAGGCGCGGATTCCCCTCGACATGGGCAAGGCCCGGGTCGTGGTGAGCGGCGAACTCAAGCAGGGCATTACCGGCGTCTATCGAGAACCCGAGATCCTTTTCAAGGGGCGCGAGGGAAAACCGGTTGCCATCTACAACGCGCTGACCGAAGTCACCCTGCCGGAAAACCGCTGGGTCTACCGGGCGGATGGCCGCGGCGTCGGGCCGGACTTCCTGTTCTGGTCGATATTGCCGCCGTTGCTGCTGCTGGCCCTGGCGCTGCACTTTATGAAGCTGGGCCAGCTCAATGGCCTCGGTTGGCTGCTCGTCATGGTGGGCTTTACCCAGGCCAACTCCTTCGGCCTGTACATCGGCATCGGCATGTCATTGCTGTTCATCGGCTGGCTCTACCTGCTCAAGATCCGCGCCGCCATCGACCCGTTCAAAATGACAGCGCTCCAATTCAACGCCTTGCAAATCCTCCTCCTCGTCACCACCCTCGCCGCCCTGATCAGCATGGGAGACGGACTGTTCAACGGCCTGCTCGGGCATCCCAAAATGCAAGTCGCCGGCAACGGCTCGAACGCTTGGTTCCTGCGCTGGTTCAGCGACCAGGGCATGCCGCGAGCCAGCATACTGTCGCTGCCGTTGCTGTACTACCGCATCGCGATTCTGCTGTGGGCCGTGTGGCTGTCCTTCATCGTCCTGCGCTGGATCAAATATGGCTGGTCGGCGTTTTCGAAAGGGACCCTGTTCCGCGCCGCCGGGAAACGAACGGGCGAGACCGTTGCGGCGGCAAAGGACGGCGCGGTCGCCAAGTCGGGGAAAGGCGTCTATTGGTTCGTTGTTCTGGCGGGTCTGATCCTGATCTACCTGGTTGCAAACTGGTATACCTCTAGTGGGTAGGCTAGAGGATGCCCTCTAGCCCCCCGTTGCCGCAAGGGGGTCAATTCCCCCTATTTACCATCGTGCCCCTTTCAGGCAATGGGCGGCTCCGCGTAGATTGCCCCCGAAGGGGAGTGCTCAGTTGCGCATTACA
>DRPO01000280.1 GCA_011330835.1 Gammaproteobacteria bacterium
AGGGACTCATGCAACTCATGCCCGAAACCGCCGCCATGCTCGGCGTGGACGACCCCTTCGACCCGGAACAGAACATCGCCGGCGGCGTCCGCTACCTGCGCATGATGCTCGACGAATTCGACCAGAACAAAAAACTCGCGCTGGCCGCCTACAACGCCGGCCCCCAGGCCGTGCACAAATATGGCGACAGCATCCCCCCTTACCGCGAAACCCGCAACTACGTTCGCAAGATCATGAAGCTGCTGGATTGACGGCATTTCCACGCCCACTTAACCGAGAATCCTCAACCCCATAAGAAATACGGGATAAAACCGGTATAATCCGCCGTTTTCCACCGGATATCGCCATGGAACTTTCCGCTCTGACCGCTGTTTCCCCCGTCGATGGCCGCTATGGCCGCAAGCTGGAGGCGTTGCGCGCGCTGTTCAGTGAGTTTGGGTTGATTCGCCACCGGGTTCTGGTCGAGGCGCGCTGGTTGCAGCGGCTGGCCGCGAGCGACAAGATCGGCGAGGTTCCGCCGTTATCGACCGAGGCCGACGCCCGCCTGGAAGCCATCATTTCGGAGTTTTCGCTGACCGACGCGCAACGGGTCAAGGACATCGAACGCACCACCAATCACGATGTCAAAGCGGTTGAGTATTTCCTCAAGGAGAAGATCCAGGGGCAGCCGGAGCTGGAGGCGATCAGCGAGTTTCTGCATTTCGCCTGCACCTCGGAAGACATCAACAATCTGTCCTGGGCGCTGATTCTGAAGGCGGGCCGCGATGAGGCGCTGCTGCCGAAAACCGCCGAGGTAGTCGACAGCCTGCGGAATCTGGCGCGCGCGCTGGCCGATCAACCGATGCTGTCCCGCACGCACGGGCAGCCGGCCTCGCCGACGACAATGGGCAAGGAGCTGGCCAACGTGGTCGCGCGCCTGCGCCGTCAGGTCGAGCAGATAGAAAGCGTCGCCATCCTCGGCAAGATAAACGGCGCGGTCGGCAACTACAACGCCCACTTGTCCGCCTACCCGGAACAGGACTGGGAAGCCCTCGCCCGCGAATTCGTCGAATCGCTGGCGCTGAGCTGGAACCCCTACACCACCCAGATCGAGCCCCACGACTACATGGCGGAACTGTTCGACGCGATCAGCCGCTTCAACACCATTCTGATCGACCTGTGCCGGGATATCTGGGGCTACATCTCGCTGGGCTACTTCAAGCAGAAAGTCATCGAAGGCGAAGTCGGCTCCTCGACCATGCCCCACAAGGTCAACCCCATCGACTTCGAAAACGCCGAAGGCAACCTCGGCCTGGCCAACGCCCTGTTCGACCACCTGGCGCGCAAACTCCCCGTCTCGCGCTGGCAACGCGACCTCACCGACTCCACCGTGCAGCGCAATCTCGGCGTCGGCTTCGCCCACACCCTGATCGCCCTCGACTCGCTGCTGCGCGGCCTGGGCAAGCTGGAAGCCAACCCCGAAGCCATGGCGGCGGATCTGGACGCCAACTGGGAAGTCCTGGCCGAGCCCATCCAGACCGTCATGCGCCGCCACGGCGTGGACAAGCCCTACGAAAAGCTCAAGGCGCTAACCCGCGGCCAGCGGCTGGACGCCGAAGCCATGCGCGCCTTCATCGACACGCTGGACATCCCGGAATCCGCCCGCGAGGCGCTGAAACAACTGACGCCAGCCAGCTATATCGGCAACGCGGCGGAACAGGCGCGGAGGATATAGGAAGTATACTTCTCGCGTTCAAGAATACCCCTTTCAGGGCGCGTGGATTTTCGTCGAGAGCAAGGCGCAAAAACGCAGGCATAGTGGGGCGACGTCAAGTTTTTGCAACGCCGCTATCGGCTAAAAGACGCGCGCCATGAATGGGGTATTCTTGGGCGCGAGAAGTATATATGCGCTCACCCTGACGGGTTTACCCGGAGGCGGCTTTTACGTATACTTAAAATCAGTTAACGTAAATAGACCCGGCATGAAAACCATCGGCATTGGCGAGATCCAGAGAAATACGTCCATTCTTGGCAATTTGTCCGAGTCCGTGGAGATTGTGGACAAACGTCAGAAAAAGACGGTCGCTGTTGTGTATCCCGTCAGAACCCAAAGCATCGTCAAACGCCTTGCCGGTAAATACCGGAGTTTCGCCAAGAACAAAAGCCCAAATCTTAAAGAGGCAAAAGAGACCGCAATGACAGCGGCAATGGAAGAGAAGTTTGGCCGCGCTGGTTGACACCAATGTCATCATCCGGTTTCTTGTGGGTGATCATGAAGAGCATCTTCACAAAGCCATCCGGATTTTCGAAGAAATCGAAAATGGAACGCTTGAGGTGGAAATTCTGTCAACAGTGCTGATGGAAGCGCTCTTTGTTCTTACCCGGTTCTATAATATTCCGAAGAAAAACGCGGTCAGCGACCTCAAGGCAATCCTCTCACTGGAAGGCGTTATCAACCGGAACAAAATCATTCTGTCGGATGCGCTAACCCTGTACTTGCAAAGAAACATAGACTTCGTCGATGCGCTAATCCTGACGAAATCACAGTTGCAAGGATATGATCGCATCAGCTTTGATCACGACCTCGCATAATCCGACCCTGGCCAGCATCTTGCGTTATACTTCTCGCGCCCAAGAATACCCCATTCAGGGTGCGTGGATTTTCGCCGATAGCGGCGTTGCAAAAACTTGACGTCGCCCCACTATGCCTGCGTTTTTGCGCCTTGCTCTCGGCGAAAATCCACGCACCCTGAATGGGGTATTCTTGGGCGCGAGAAGTATAGAATGACGGCGGGACAGGCGGCGCGAGCGGAATTCCGCCTGCCACCCGGATCAAGAACCCCGCAGTTTGCCATGCAACATTCCTACCCGATCAGCGGTCTCGACCCCACCCGTTTCCTTCGCGAGCACTGGCAAAAACGCCCCCTGCTGCTGCGCGGCGCATTCGATTTCAAGCAGCCGCCGATCTCCGCCGAGGAGCTGGCGGGGCTGGCCTGCGAGGTGTCGGAGTCGGCGCGGATCGTGCGGGAGCGCCATCCGGATGGCCCCTGGCGGGTAAGCCACGGGCCGTTTTCCGAGGCGGATTTCGCCGCGCTGCCCGAGACGCACTGGACGCTGCTGGTCACCGATGTCGAAAAGTACCTGCCCGAGCTGCGGGGGTTGATCGAGCCTTTTCGCTTTATCCCGGACTGGCGGATCGATGATCTGATGATCAGCTATGCGGCGGATGGCGGCAGCGTCGGGC
>DRPO01000281.1 GCA_011330835.1 Gammaproteobacteria bacterium
ATCCGGCCCGGTTCGCTTCGATCCCCACTGAAACGGATGATCGTATTTGGACTCCGCCGCCAACGAATAATGCCCATAGCGCAGATCCTCATCGCGGAATGGCCGCACCATCTGCGAATGGCAGAGGTAACAGCCCTCGCGCTGATAGATATCCCTGCCGCGCAGCTCCAGCGGCGTATAGGGGCGAACGCCGCTGACCTGTTCAACGGGATCATTGATGTAGAACAGCGGAACGATTTCGATCAGCCCGCCAATGCCCATCGCCAGCAGCGACAGGATAATCAACAGGCCCGCGTTGGTTTCGATGCTTTCGTGCTTGAACATGATTTACGCTCCCGCCCTGGCCATTTTCGCCGCCAGCAGCGCTTCCAGCTCCGCCGCCTCGCGCTTGGCCGTCCGAATGGTCATGAAGATGTTGAAAGCCATGATGAGCATGCCGGAGACAAAGAACAGACCGCCGATCATCCTCATCACCAGCGGCCAGTGCATGAACGCCACCGACTCGACAAAGGTGTAGGCCAGGTTGCCGTAGTCATCGAAGGCCCGCAGCATCAGCCCCTGGCCAATACCGGAAACCCACATCGCGGTGATGTAGATCAGAATGCCAAAGGTCGCCAGGAAAAAATGGATATAGACCAGGCGTTGGCTATACAACTTGGCGTCATAGAGACGCGGAACCATGTGGTAGAAAGAGCCAATCGAAACCATCGCCACCCAGCCCAGCGCGCCGGAATGCACGTGACCGATAGTCCAGTCCGTGTAATGGGACAGCGCGTTGACGCTCTTGAGCGCCATCATCGGCCCTTCGAAGGTGGACATGCCGTAGAACGCCAGCGCGGTAATGAAAAACATCATCAGCGGATCGCTGCGCAGTTTGTCCCAGGCGCCGGACAGCGTCATGATGCCGTTGATCATGCCGCCCCAGGACGGCATCAGCAGCAGGATGGAAAAGGTCGCCGCCAGCGTCGAGGTCCAGTCCGGGATCGCGGTCCAGTGCAAATGGTGCGTGCCAACCCACATGTAGAGAAAGATCAGCGCCCAGAAATGCACGATCGACAAACGGTAGGAATAGACCGGACGACCGGCCTGCTTGGGCACAAAGTAATACATCATGCCAAGAAACGCCGCCGTGAGGAAAAAGCCGACCGCGTTATGGCCATACCACCACTGCGTCATCGCATCCTGCACGCCGGAAAACAGGCTGTAGGACTTGAGCGTAAACAACCCCACAGGCATCGCGAGGTTATTGAAAATATGCAGCAGGGCCGTCGCCAGAATAAAGGCGATATAGAACCAGTTGGCGACGTAGATATGAGGCTGCGAGCGGCGCACCATCGTCCCCGCGTACAGCCAGAAATAGATGACCCAGACCACGGCGATCAGGATGTCGATGGGCCACTCGAACTCCGCGTATTCACGCGACTGGGTATAACCCGCCATGTAACTGATAACGCCGAGAAAAATCGCCAGATTCCAGCCCACGAAAGTGACATTGGCGAAGAAATCGCTGGGCAGTCTCGCCTGACAGGTTCGCTGCACCACGTAATAGGAGGTCGCGAACAGGGCGTTGCCGCCGAAACCAAAAATAACGCTGGTGGTATGCACCGGACGGAAGCGCCCGAAAGTAATGGCCGGAATATCGAAATTCAGCAATGGAAACGCCAGCTCGGCGGCGATATAGACGCCGACCGACATCCCCCACACCCCCCAGATGATGGCGGCAATCGAGAACTTGCGAATGACCTCGTAGTTATATTGCTGATTGGAAGAGATTGAAGCGATGGCCATATTACCTCCCTGCAATTCGCAGGCGTACCTGTCCAAAAAACGAAAATCGGGGACGCGAGGATACAGCAATATATTAGAATTTCAAGATACGATTATTTTATGGGGCGCGAAAAAATAACCACCCAAATTGTAGGGTGGCTCAAGGAGCGAAGCGACGGATCCACCTTGCTTCGCCTGAAATGATGGATCCGCTCCGCTTGATCCACCCCACGGATTGGCGGAATGGGGCTTTTGTCCCGCGGTCGCATTTTCAAATTACCGTCGGAATCCGCTCCAGCAGTATTGGCAAATACCTGTCCACCAGCAGGAAGAAGAACAGCAACAGCAAGTAAACGATGGAATAGACAAAGGTTTTGATGGCCCACTGCGGGCTTTTGGTAAACCACATCATCAGCGCGCAGTAGAGAAAACCGCCCCCGAGAAAGGTCGCGCCAATCAGATAGACCACGCCGTTGACGCCCATCAGGAAGGGCAACATGGTGACGATAAACAGCAGGACCGTATAGAAAATGATCTGCAAGCGGGTGAAATCCTCGCCATGCGTCACCGGCAACATGGGAATACCCACCTTGGCGTATTCGTCCTTGCGATAGATGGCCAGCGCCCAGAAATGGGGCGGCGTCCAGGTAAATATGATCAGAAACAAGACCAGCGCGTAGGGATCGACGTGCCCGGTCACCGCGGTCCAGCCCAGCAACGGCGGCGTGGCGCCGGCGGCCCCGCCGATCACGATGTTCTGCGGGGTCGCGCGCTTGAGATAGAGCGTGTAGATAAAGGCGTAGCCAATCAGCGACAGCGTTGTCAGCACGGCGGTCAGCAGATTGGTCCACAGCAACAGGATCGCCAACCCGACAAGCCCCATGGCGACCGCGAAGGCGATGCACCGCCCGGGCCCCAGCTCCCCGGAAGGAATCGGTCTCGCCTGGGTGCGATTCATCCGCGCGTCGATGCGGCGGTCCACGACATGATTCACCGCGGCG
>DRPO01000282.1 GCA_011330835.1 Gammaproteobacteria bacterium
CTGGCGGTCTTTGGACTGAAATACCCCTCCCTGTTGCAGTTTGATCAAGACCACAACACCGAAATCACCAAGTCTAATCTATGCAGCCTTTACGGTATTAATCGTTGCGTATATTCTCACAGTCACGGTGGCGCTCCCAATAATCCCCTCTCCCCTTTGGGGGAGAGGGTTAGGGTGAGGGGGAAAACCGCATATCGGGATACAGGGTGCGAGTACTTTTGCAACTATTCATATGAAGAGAGGAGCGGGAGCCCCTGCTCAATACAAACAACAATTGAAAAAAAACAAAAACCAGCTAAACTCTGTGTGATATGTTCAGCTCTTCCCCCATCATCAAGGAACGCGACATTCAGCTAAGGGGTCCCTGTGATCCTTCCCTGAACGCCGACGGCGCCATCTTTCTGCTGGCGGACGTCGAAGGCGTGCAATCCTGCACCCGCATCGATGATCACCGGCTCAGCGTTCGCTATGACCTGTCGAAAATCGGGCTGGAACAGATCGAAAAGGCGCTCGCCGAAGTCGGCTTCCATCTCGACAACAGCCTGATCAACAAGCTCCGGCGCGCCCTGTACTATTTCACCGAAGACAACGAGCGCGCCAACCTCGGACTCGGCAAGCTGACCTGCTCGCAGGGCTGCGCCATCAAGGTTTTCGCGGCACGCTACCGGCAGATCAGCCAGGGTTGCCGCGACCCGCGTCCCGAACATCTGCGCCGCTACCTTTGAGCGATTTCAACCGGCCGCGCAAGCGTTTCGGCCAGCACTTCCTTCACGATCAAAACATACTGGCGAAAATCGTCCACGCCATCGCGCCCGCCGCGGACGACCGGCTGGTGGAAATCGGCCCGGGCCGGGGGGCGTTGACGCTGCAACTCGTCCGCCACTGTGACCGGCTGATCGCCGTCGAACTGGACCGGGATCTGGCGGACTACCTGACGCGCCACGAGGCATTGCGCGAGCGGGTGGAACTGATCAACGCCGACGCCCTCAAATTCGATTTCAGCGGCCTGAGCGAGGCTCCCCGGTCGCTGCGCATCGTGGGCAACCTGCCCTACAACATCAGCACGCCACTGCTGTTTCATCTGCTCGAAGCGGCGGACCAGATCCGCGACATGCACTTTCTGCTGCAAAAGGAAGTCGTCGACCGTCTGGTCGCCGCGCCGGGAAACAAGGACTATGGACGGCTGTCGGTAATGATCCAGTATCACTGCCAGACCGAGCGCCTGTTCCATGTCCCGCCGGGCGCCTTTAGCCCGCCGCCCAAAGTGGAGTCATCCGTGGTTCGGCTGACGCCGCGCGAACAACCCGAAGCCATCGCCGCCGATCCCCGCCACTTCGAGAAAGTCGTTCGACAGGCCTTTTCGCAACGCCGCAAGACACTGCGCAAAAGCCTTCGGGGGCTGGTCGGCGAGGCGGCTTTCGAGCAGGCCGGCGTCGCCGCCTCTCTGCGTCCCGAGCAGTTGACGGTTCACAACTTCGTGGACCTGAGTAACAGAACAATTGAAAGCGCTGAACATCGGGGCTACCATCGGTCCCAAGGAATATCCCTTTCATCCAGGAACAAGCCATGAGCGCCGATTCGACAACCCCCTTCAACGTTGATGTTGAGACCATCTACCTGAAATCCGAGTCCGAACCGGACAAGTCGCGCTATGTGTTCGCCTACACGATCACCATCGAGAACCATGGCGAAAAGCCCGCCCAGCTCATCACCCGGCACTGGACCATCACCGACGCCAATGGCCGGATCCAGGAAGTCCACGGCGAGGGCGTGGTCGGCGAGCAGCCGCATATCAAGCCCGGCGAAGGCTTCCAGTACACCAGCGGCGCGGTGCTGGAAACGCCGGTAGGCGTCATGGAAGGCAGCTATCAAATGGTCACCGACGACGGCGACGAGATCCACACGCCGATCCGCCCCTTTACGCTGGCCGTTCCGCGCGTGCTCCACTGACGGAGCATTCGACCAACGCCACGACCATGGAAGATTCCATCAGACTGACCGAGTACAGTCATGGCTCCGGCTGTGGCTGCAAGATCGCCCCGGCGGTGCTCGACCAGATTCTGCAAAGCGACATCCCGCACGTCATCGACCCCGCCCTGCTGGTGGGCAACGCCTCGCGCGACGACGCGGCCGTCTATGATCTGGGCAACGGATCGGCGGTCATCAGCACCACCGACTTCTTCATGCCGATTGTCGACGACCCCTTCGACTTTGGCCGGATCGCCGCCACCAACGCCATCAGCGACATCTACGCCATGGGCGGCAAGCCGCTGATGGCCATTGCCATCTTTGGCTGGCCGCTGGACAAGCTGCCGCCGGAGGTCGGGCGGCGCGTCGTCGAGGGCGGACGCCACGTCTGCCAGCAAGCCGGCATCCCGCTGGCGGGTGGACACAGCATCGACGCGCCGGAACCAATCTTCGGCCTGGCGGTCACCGGCAGCGTCGAACTGGCCCATCTCAAGCGCAACGATCAGGCCCGACCCGGCGACCGGATCTACCTCACCAAACCGCTGGGCATCGGCATCCTGACCACCGCGCTGAAGAAAAAACTGCTGAAACCCGAACAGGGCAGCCTCGCCACCGAGACCATGTGCCGCCTCAACGACATCGGCCACGCGCTGGGCCGGCTTCCCGGCGTACACGCGATGACCGATGTCACTGGCTTCGGGCTGGCGGGCCACCTGCGCGAAATCTGTGAAGGCAGCGGCGTCGCCGCCGAGATCCTGTACGACCAGATCCCGGTACTGCCCCACGTCCCCGAATACCTCGAAAAGGGCTGCTCGCCCGGCGGCGCGCGACGCAACTTCGACAGCTATGGGCATCTGCTCAACCCGTTGCCTGAACCCCAGTGGCAACTGGTCTGCGACCCGCAAACCAGCGGTGGTCTGCTGGTCACCGTGCCCCCCGAAACCGAACCCGACTTTCTGGCGCTGACCCGCGACGCCGGCCTGGATCTTGCGCCGCTGGGAACCCTTCGGGACGCCTCCGCTTCCGCGCCGCTGATCGAGGTTGTTTCGAGCCAATGACCTCGAATGCCCCGTAGCGTCTTCATCACCGGCTGCTCTTCCGGCATCGGACGATGCGCCGCCATCGAACTGAAAAAACGCGGCTACCGGGTGCTCGCCGGAGCCCGAAAACCCGCCGACCTGGAAGCGCTCGAACGTGAGGGTTTTGAAACCATCGCCATCGACCTCAACGACTCCGCCTCCGTCCAGGCCGCCGCCCGAAAAGTCCTGCGCCTTACCGACAACCGGCTCTACGGGCTGTTCAACAACGCCGGCTTCGGCATCCCCGGCGCGGTCGAGGATCTGACGCGCGAGGCCCTGCGCGCCCAATTCGAAACCAACCTCTTCGGCGCGATCGAACTCACCAACGCCCTCCTCCCCGCCATGCGCGCCGCCGGCGAAGGGCGCATCGTCCAAAACAGCTCCGTGCTGGGCCTGACCGCCTTCCCGTTTCGCGGCGCCTACAACGCCAGCAAATTCGCCCTGGAAGGCATCAGCGACACCTTGCGCCTGGAACTGCGCGGCAGCGGCGTCCACCTCTCGCTGATCGAACCCGGCCCCATCACCAGCCGCTTCCGTCACAACGCCTACCAGGCCTACCTGCGCTACATCGACGCCGACGCCAGCATCTTCCGGAAAAAGTACGCCGCCATGGAAAAACGCCTGCTCAAGGAAGGCGACGCGCAACCCTTCACGCTGCCGCCCGAAGCCGTCGTCAAAAAACTGCTGCACGCACTCGAATCCCCCCGCCCCCGAATCCGCTACTCCGTCACCGTCCCGACCGTGGCCTTCGCCACCCTGCGCCGACTACTCCCCTACCGCTGGATGGACTGGATACTCCTCAAAGCCTCGGGTGACGGCGCGCGGTGACGCCGAGAATTTGCAGGCGCCATCGTCAGCATTATTTTTTCTTACCAGCCTCCCGAGCAATACATCCTCGACATTCCGTCGGGAGTCAATCACCAAGGGTGTAGCTATAGAGCCTCCGCATATACTTCTCGCGCTCAAGAATACCCCATTCAGGCCGCGCATCTTTTCGCCGATAGCTGCGTTGTAAAAACTTGACGTAGCGCCACTATGCCTGCGTTTTTACGCCTTGCTCTCGACGAAAATCCACGCACCCTGAACGGGGTATTCTTGGTCGCGAGAGGTATAACGATTTATGCGGCGCGGCCTCATATCAAATCCAGGGTGGCTCAAAGGCGGCACGCTTATAAAATCAATTTTGCCCAAACGCTCAGCGCCTTGAAAGACACAACCGTCCGACTGCTAATGGGGTACCTGGATGCATTGGCGGTGGTTCGCCTCCTGAAATCTATCAGTCGGTGTTTGAGTATCGTACGCCCGGGCAGAAGCTTTGAACGAAAAAAGGTCTGGTCGACGGGCCGTAAATTTCACTTTTCTCATAAGCGTGCTCTATGATTTTCAACTAGTTATGGCTTAATTCAACGACATTGCGCTCCCTGGGGGCCAGCGTCGCCCTTGTCGCCTTTCGGACCAGGGGGACCAGCCGGGCCGACATCTCCCTGATCGCCTTTCGGGCCGACGGGACCAGCCGGGCCAGCATCCCCTTATTCCAGCCTACAGCGGGAGTCGAAGAACTCTCTGCCCCCCTTGCAAGGCCATCCATCGTCGCCAACCCGGCAAACGATGCCGGAACCCCCATTCCGGGAAGGCCACTGAGTCGCGCAATGCCCGCCGGAGCGCTGCTTCGGGACAGCCGCGGTCACTCCCACTCAATCGTCGCCGGCGGCTTGCCCGAGATGTCGTAGGTCACTCTTGATATTCCGGGGATCTCGTTGATGATGCGGCGGGAGACGAGGTCGAGAAAGTCGTAGGGCAGATGCGACCAGCGGGCGGTCATGAAGTCGATGGTTTCGACGGCGCGCAGGGCGATGACGTAGTCGTAGCGGCGACCGTCGCCCATGACGCCGACGGCCTTGACGGGCAGGAAGACGGCGAAAGCCTGGGAGACCTGGTCGTAGAGACCGTGGTTGCGCAGTTCGCTGATGAAGATGTGGTCGGCCAGGCGCAGCAGGTCGGCGTATTCCTTTTTGACTTCGCCGAGGATGCGCACGCCGAGTCCGGGGCCGGGGAATGGGTGGCGGTAGACCATTTCGGAGGGCAGGCCGAGTTCCAGCCCGATCTTGCGCACTTCGTCCTTGAACAGTTCGCGCAGGGGTTCGACCAGGTCGAGGGCCATGTCGTCGGGAAGGCCGCCGACGTTGTGATGGGATTTGATGACC
>DRPO01000283.1 GCA_011330835.1 Gammaproteobacteria bacterium
AGATCGACGATGACGCTGGCGACTTTCCTTTCCGGGTCGTATTCCATCTTGTCGATGCCCTTGAGGCTGGAGATGGAGCCGATGGCGAACTTGTTGAGGAAGAGGTTGTACGGGAAGACCTTCTTGTAGGTCGGCGTTTCCAGTTCGTAGGCGGCTTTGAAGTCGTGACTGCCGAGCGCTTTCCAGCGCGCTTCGACGCGCGCCTTGAGGGCGTCTGCCCTGGGGGGCGCAACGCCATTGGCGGAGGCGCTTGCGGAGGCGATGACGATGGCCGCGAGTATGGTTGCTTTTTTCCAGTGATGTCGTTTCGTTTTCATGACGCGAATTTAATACCAGGCGTCGGGACATCAGTAGCATGCAGTTCACAAAACCGGCCGATTGGGGAGGTCGCTCCGGCGTGAAGCTGCGATCGCGGTCTCACTTTCTTGCCGTCCCTCCCTTTTGCCGATACGCTTTCGCGACGATTTCTTCTGCTTCCGGAGTCCGGTGTCTTTCCAATGAATGGTTCCAATCTGACCCGCGAACGCTACCGGGCGACCCGCAAGGTGACGGTGGTGGGGGCGGTGGTGAATCTGTTGCTGTCGACGGCGCAGTTGATCGGCGGTTTCATCACGCAGTCGCAGGGGTTGATCGCCGACGGGGTGCATACGCTGTCGGATCTGGCGAGCGATTTCGTGGTGCTGATCGCGGCGCGGGAGGCGCACCGGGAGCCGGACGAGGAGCATCCTTACGGGCATGGGCGCATCGAGACGCTGGCGACGAGTATTCTGGGGTTGGCGCTGGTCGCGGTGGCGGGAGCGATCTTTTTCGATGTGCTGCAGCGGTTGTTCGAGCCTCAGCGCTTGCTGCATCCGCAACCGTTGGCGCTGGCCTATGCGGCGGCGGCGGTGGTGTTCAAGGAGTTGCTGTATCAGTACACCCGGCGGGTGGCGCGGCGGATCCGCTCGAAGATGCTGGAAGCCAATGCCTGGCATCATCGCTCGGATGCGATTTCCTCGCTGATCGTGATCGTGGGCATCGCGGGCAGCCTGATGGGGATTCCGGCGTTCGATGCGCTGGCGGCGCTGGCGGTGGCGGTGTTCATCGGCCACATCGGGGGGAAGCTGCTGTGGAACGCGGGGCAGGAGTTGATCGACGCGGCGCTGGATGAGGAGCTGGTGGAGAGGACTCGCGCGGTTATCCAGAATATTCACGGGGTGCGGGATATGCACATGCTGCGCACGCGCAAGAGCGGCGGCGATGCGTTTGCCGATGTGCATATTCAGGTGTCGCCGAAAATCAGCGTTTCGGAGGGGCACCAGATCGCGGAGGCGGTGCGCAACGCGGTATTGGATCAGATCGAAGAGATTACCGATCTCACGGTTCACACTGATCCGGAAAACGATTTGCAGGTAAAGCCGTCCAGCCATCTGCCGCTGCGCGACGTGGTTCGCGAGCAACTGGAAGAGGCCTGGCGGGGGTTGCCGCTCGCGAAGAAGGTATCCAGGATCGATTTGCACTACCTGGATGGCGGGCTGCATGTGGAATTGACCTTGCCGCTGTCCGTCGCGGAGCGACGCGAAGATGTCCGGCAACTCAGAGAGAGGACGCTTTCGGCGCCGGGCATCGAGTTGGTCGATGTGTACTACCGGGACGAATAAAGGCCGCACCAGAGTGGTGCGGCTATGCAAAGAAACGCACCAGAATGGATCAATCGCGCCTCGCGAGGCGCTCGCCTCTTCCCCTGATATCCCGTATGTTTTCCCCCAAAATCACCCTTGCAGGACTGCCGTTTTATTGGCATGCTTCGTGCCTTCCGCAAACTGTGACCAAATTCAAGCTGGAGCCGCCGCCGTGCGCGACAGGCTCCACGGCAACCACTCTCGGCGACTACCGCTATAACCTCAAGACAAGTTGGAGATAACCATGTCAGCAAGTGACGTTTTGAAAACCATCAAGGACAACGAAGTCAAATACGTTGATCTGCGATTTACCGATACCAAGGGCAAGGAACAGCATGTCACGATTCCCGCCAGCGTCGTCAACGAAAGCTTTTTCGATGATGGCAAGATGTTCGACGGCTCCTCGATCGCGGGCTGGAAGGGCATCAACGAGTCCGACATGATTCTGATGCCGGACGCGTCCACCGCTGTCATGGACCCCTTCTTCCAGGATTCCACGCTGATTCTGCGCTGCAACATCGTCGAGCCCAGCACCGGTCAGGGCTATGAGCGCGATCCCCGCTCCGTCGCCATGCGCGCCGAGGAGTACATGAAGTCCACCGGCATCGCCGATGAGGCGTTCTTCGGCCCCGAGCCCGAATTCTTTATCTTCGACGATGTTCGCTGGGCCGCCGACATGCAGGGCGCGTTCTACGAGATCGATTCCGACGAGGCCAGCTGGAACTCCGAGAAGGTTTTCGAAGGCGGCAACATCGGCCACCGGCCCACTGTCAAGGGCGGCTACTTCCCGGTTCCTCCCGTTGACTCCGTCCACGATGTTCGCGCCGCGATGTGCGAGGTTCTCGGCGAAATGGGCGTCGAGGTCGAAGTGCATCACCACGAGGTGGCGACCGCCGCGCAATGCGAGATCGGCACCAAGTACGATTCGCTGGTGCGCCGCGCCGACATGAACCAGATCCTCAAGTACGTGGTTCAGAACGTCGCGCACAACTACGGCAAGACCGCGACCTTCATGCCCAAGCCGCTGGTGGGCGACAACGGCAACGGCATGCACGTTCACCAGTCGCTGGCCAAGGGCGGCGAGAACATCTTCGCCGGCGACGGCTACGGCGGCCTGAGCGAAACCGCGCTGTACTACATCGGCGGCATCATCAAGCACGCCAAGGCGCTGAACGCCTTCACCAACGCCTCGACCAACAGCTACAAGCGGCTGGTTCCCGGCTTCGAAGCTCCCGTCATGCTGGCCTACTCGGCGCGCAACCGCTCCGCTTCCATCCGGATTCCCTACGAGTCCAACCCCAAGGCGACCCGCATCGAAGTGCGCTTTCCGGACCCCACGGCCAACCCTTACCTGGCGTTCTCCGCCATGCTCATGGCCGGCCTGGACGGCATCAAGAACAAGCTGCACCCCGGCGACGCCATGGACAAGGATCTGTACGACCTGCCGCCCGAGGAAGAGAAAGCCATCCCGCAGGTGGCCCACTCCCTGGATCAGGCGCTGGCCGCGCTGGACGCCGACCGCGACTTCCTGACCGCCGGCGATGTCTTCACCAACGACATGATCGATGGCTACATCGACCTGAAGATGGAGGAAGTCACCACCCTGCGCATGTCCACGCACCCGGTCGAGTTCGACATGTACTACTCGCTCTAAGCGATCGGGCATTCGAAAAAAGCCTCCCTCTCGGGAGGCTTTTTTTGGCCGCGAGAAGCATGGAGCGCCGACGCCCCCGCCGGCAAAAACGCTTGTCGATTTCAATAAAGGACGTCGCTTCCCGGCGCCTGGCTGTTGCGGGCGCACACTGGATCCCGGCGTTCGCCGGGATGACGGGTTCCAATGAATGCGGTTACGCTCCCAATGAATGCTTTTCGAATTGCCCTGGCGCATTCCCATGCGTCACAATAGGCGGATGAAATCTCGCGCCTGCCTTTTTCTGTTTCCACTGCTGCTTCCGGCGCTCTGTTCGGCTGAAATCTATAAATGGGTCGATTCGGCGGGCGTTACGCATTTTTCCGATCAGCGCCCGGCCAACCAGAAAGCCGAGAAGCTGGATATCAAGCCTTCCGACATTTCGGTGATGCGAAGCGACGGCGGCGCCACGCAACCGGCGACTCCGAAGCCGAGGGCTGACGCCAAGCCGCCCTACCAGAGCATCAAGATCACTTCGCCAGGCAACGACCAGGCGGTGCGCGCCAATGATGGCGTGGTCAAGGTGCGGTGCCAGGTGACGCCGGCGCTGGATACGCGGCATCACCACAAGCTGCGCTTTGTCATCGACGGCAAGCCGCTGGGCAGCGTCGGCACCACCTGCGACCTGACGCTGAACGCGCTGGACCGGGGAACCCACACGGTGGCGGTGGAGATCATCGACAAGCAGGGCAAGACGCTGCTGCGATCCGCCACCCACAGCTTCCATGTCAAACGGGTTTCCGCGCTGTAGCCATTCCTTGTTGGGCTGAGCGATCGCCGGCATGAAAATTGCTTCAATCCCTTCATGGAATTACCGATCGTCATGAGCCACAAAGCGCGAATCACCGCCAAACCCACCGCTCCCGTCAACGCCAGCTCCCGAAACCTGCTGGACCACCTGGAATCGGCGGTGCTCTGGGTGAGCCCGACGCTGGAACTGCTGTACGTCAATCCCGCCGCCGAGATGCTGCTGGAACGCAGCCTCAACCGCCTCAAGGGCGAATCCCTGAAGAGCATCTGCCCCGGCAATTCCGAGCTGGTGCAAATGCTCGAAAAGGCCAGCGACACCGAACTCAGCGTGACCCGCCGCAACTACCGCCTGAAGATCAACTCGAACCAGGCTATCAAGGTCAATCTCACGGTCAATTCGATCAGCCAGGTCGGCATCGTCGTGGAGATGCAGCGCATCGACCGGGCTCGCGATATCGACAATGAATTCAAGCTGCAAAAGGAGCAGGAGGCGATTCGCGGCCTGATTCGAGGCCTGGCGCACGAGATCAAGAACCCGTTGGGCGGCATCCGCGGCGCGGCCCAGTTGCTGCAATCCGAGCTGGCCGACCAGCCGGAGCTGCTGGAATACACCGATGTGCTGATCAAGGAGACCGACCGCCTCAAGAGCCTGATCGACCAGATGTCCGGCCCGCGCCGCCAGCCGCAAAAGCAGCGGGTGAACATTCACGAAATCTCCGAACGGGTGCGCAAGCTGCTGGCGGCGGAAGCGCCCGACTCCATCCGCATCCGCTTTGTCTATGACCCGAGCGCGCCGGAAGTCGTCGCCGACAAGGATCAGCTGATCCAGGCGACGCTGAACCTCGCTCGCAACGCCCTGGAATCGCTGGAGGAAACCGGCGGCGATCTGGTCATCAGCACCTCGGTGGTGCGCAAGTTCACCATCGGCAACACACTGCATCCGCTGGCGGTTTCCCTGAAGATCGAGGATAACGGCCCCGGCATCCCGGAATCCCTGCAACCGCAGATCTTTTTCCCAATGGTGACCGGCAAGGCCACCGGCACCGGCCTCGGGCTGCCCACCTCGCGTAGCCTGGTGGACGCTCAGGGCGGCATCATCCAGTTCAAGTCCCGCCCCGGCCACACCGAGTTCGAAATTCTCCTGCCAGCGGCGCCGCAAGACCATGAGTAGCAAGAGCGTTTGGATAGTCGATGACGACCAGTCCATCCGCTGGGTGCTGGAGAAGGCGCTCGGCAAGGCCCGGCTGAACCCGCGCGCCTTCGAGGACGCGGCATCGGCGCTGGAGGCGCTGGAGAAGGAGCAACCCGACGCCCTGCTGACCGATATCCGCATGCCCGGCATGAGCGGTCTGGAGCTGCTCGACCGGCTGCAACAGGATCACCCCGGCCTGCCGGTGATCGTGATGACCGCGCACTCCGATCTCGACAGCGCGGTCACCTCCTACCAGGGCGGCGCGTTCGAGTACCTGCCCAAGCCGTTCGACATCAACGAGGCCATCGCGCTGGCCAGACGCGCCTGCGAAACCCGCGCCAGCCTGACGCCGGAAGAAACGATTCTCAACGGCGCGAAGACCCGAATCCTGGGCGAATCTCCGGCCATGCAGGAGGTCTTCCGCGCCATCGGGCGGCTCAGCCAGACCCATATCAACGTGCTGATCAACGGCGAATCCGGCACCGGCAAGGAACTGGTCGCCAAGGCGCTGCATGAACACAGCCCACGACGCGGCGCCCCCTTCATCGCGCTGAACACCGCAGCCATCCCCCGCGATCTGCTGGAATCGGAGCTGTTCGGACACGAAAAGGGCGCTTTCACCGGCGCCCACTCCCAGCGCATCGGACGCTTCGAGCAGGCCGACGGCGGAACGCTGTTCCTCGACGAGATCGGCGACATGCCGGCGGAGCTGCAAACCCGCCTGCTGCGGGTGCTGGCGGAAGGCGTGTTCTACCGCGTCGGCGGGCGGCATCCGATCCGCGTCGACACCCGCATCATCGCCGCCACCCATCAGAACCTGGAAGAGCGGGTTCTCGAAGGCAAGTTCCGCGAAGACCTGTTCTACCGGCTGAACGTCATCCGCATCCACATCCCCGCCCTGCGGGAACGGCGCGAGGACATCCCTCTGCTGGCGCGGCATTTCCTCAAGCAGATCGCCGCCGAACTCAATGAAAAACCCAAGACAATCTCGGAAGAAGCGATGACGCGACTCAGCCAGGCCCACTGGCCCGGCAACGTCCGGCAACTGGAAAACGCCTGCCGATACTTGATGATCATGGCCGCCGGCAACGAAATCCTGCCCTCCGACCTGCCCGCCGAAATCAGCCAGGAACAACTCCAGGGCAGCGCCGGAAGCTGGCAAAAGCAACTGCGCGAACAGGTGCGCCAGAAACTGCTCCGGGGCGAGGAAGGCGTCTACAAGGATACGCTGCCGGAAGTGGAGACCATCCTCGTCGAAACCGCGCTGGAGCACACCGGCAACAAGCGCCAGGCCGCCGCCCGCCTGCTCGGGCTCGGTCGCAACACGCTGACCCGCAAGATCAAGGAACTGGGCATCAGCGACGAAGAGGATTGAAGCGACGAATCAAGCCATGTTCAACGTCGTCCTCTTCGAACCCGAAATACCGCCCAACACCGGCAACATCATCCGCCTGAGCGCCAACTGCGGCTTCCGGCTGCACCTGATCCATCCGCTCGGCTTCTCCCTCGACGAGCGCTCGCTGCGACGCGCCGGGCTGGATTATCACGACCTTGCCCAAGTCATCCAACACGCCAGCTTCGCCGAGTATCTGGCGAGCGCGAAGCCCGAACGCCTGTTCGCCTGCACCACCCGGGGCGACGCCCTGTACACCGACTTTCAATACCGACCGGAAGACAGCTTCCTGTTCGGCCCGGAATCACGAGGGCTGCCCGAAGACATCCGGCAATCCCCGGAAATCGAGCGCGCCATTCGCATCCCGATGCTGGAGAACAGTCGCAGCCTCAACCTCGCCAACAGCGTCTCCGTGATTGTTTACGAGGCGTGGCGGCAGAATGGTTTTGGGGGGACGTGACAGCGCCCGGCGGATCAGAATTCACATCACTTCACTACTGTTCATGGCCTCGCCCTGTCAAACCCTGACGCGCTCGCGACGACGCGCCCAACAGCCCATGCGCCGACATGTTGGGCACGTCGCCGCAAGCGTTTCGGGGTCGGATACGCCAGCGCCATGACAAATGATAAAAGAGGCGTCAAGTTCGTCGAAGGCTCCTTTGCCCAACCTACGGAGAACTCTGCCGGCAAGATGCCGGCGCTCCCAGGATTGTGCCGGGAGGCTTAAAACTCGGCCTTGATGCTGCGGCTGAGCAGGTCGGAGACCGCCTGTTTGGGCGGGAGGCCTTCATAGAGGACGCGGTACACTTCCTGACAGATCGGCATTTCAATGTCTTGCTGTTTCGCGAGCTGGATGACGACGCCGGCGGTTTTATAGCCTTCGACGACCTGCTTGATTTCGTCGAGCGCCTGCTCGCTGGTTTTGCCTTGCCCGAGGGCGAGGCCGTAGCGCCGGTTGCGGGACTGGTTGTCGGTGCAGGTGAGGACGAGATCGCCGAGCCCGGCCAGACCCATCAGGGTTTCCCGCTGGGCGCCCATTTTTTCGCCAAGGCGGATGATTTCGGCAAGCCCGCGGGTGATGAGAGCGGCGCGGGCGTTGGCGCCGAATCCGAGGCCATCGGAGATGCCGGCGGCGATGGCGAGGACGTTTTTGACCGCGCCGCCGAGTTCGACGCCGATGACGTCGTCGCTGCGGTAGACGCGCATGTTGCCGCCGTGGAAGACGGGGATGAGGGCTTCGGCGAAGGCGGGTTCGCTGGCGGCCAGCGTCATGGCGGTGGGCAGACCGGCGGCGACTTCCCTGGCGAAGGTGGGGCCGGAGACGACGGCGTATCGGGCTTGATTGCCCAGAACGTCGGTCACGACCTCATGCAGCAGTTTGCCGGTGCCCATTTCAATGCCCTTGCTGGCCCAGATGACGCCGGCGTCCCTATCGAGCATGGGCTGGAGCGTTTTCAGGAATCCGCGAACGCCGGCGGTGGGGATAACGATCAGGTGATGGCTGCTGGAGGCGACGGCCTGTTCCAGCGAGGGTTGGACGATAAGCGCGTCCGGGAAAGGCGCGTCGGGGAGATAGAAGCGGTTGACGCGCTCGCGCGCCATGGCTTCGAGCTGGTCGGTTTCGCGCCCCCACAGGGAGACGCGGTGGCCGCATCGCGCCAACTGGATGGCGAGGGCGGTTCCCCAGGAACCGGCCCCGTAGACGGAGATTTCAGCGGTTGGCGAAGTGCTCAATGCTTGACCTGTTCCTCCTCGGCGGCGGCAGCGGCCTTGCGGCGCTCCTCCAGCGTTTGCATGTAGAGCGCGTCGAAATTGATCGGCGCCAGCAGCATTTGCGGGAATCCGCCCTTGACGGCGAGATCGCTGATGATTTCCCGCGCGAAGGGGAACATCAGGTTGGGACAGAAGCTGGCCAGCAAATGATCCATCTGTTCATCAGTATAGCCCGCCGCGCCGAAAATGCCGGCGTATTTGATCTCCACCAGGTAGGCGACCATGTCCTCGATCTTGACGGTGAGGGTGAGGTTCAGCTCGACTTCGTAGATGTTTTCCTGCAATTTCCGGTGGACGGTGTTCAGCTCGACATTGCTGGTGGGCTGATAGGCCTTGGTGAAGACCTCCGGTGAAGAAGGCGATTCGAACGAGGCGTCCTTCAGGTAGAGCCGCTGAATTTCGAAGACGGGTTCGTTGTTCCCGCCCTGTCCGTCATTTGCTCCGGCTTCGGGAGACTGATTTTCTTCTGCCATGATGTTTTCCGGTTGTGTTGAGAATTTGGCGTCTCGCCCATTGCGCCAGTTGCTTCGCGCTGGCCACGCCTTCCCGGCGGGCGATCTCGCGCCCCGACCTGAACAGGATCAGGCAGGGAATGGCGCGGACATCCCGCGTTTTCGCGAGCCTGGGATATACTTCTCGCGATCAAGAATACCCCATTCATGGCACGCGTCTTTTCGCCGATAGCGGCGTTGCAAAAACTTGACGTAGCCCCACTATGCCTGCGTTTTTGCGCCTTGCTCTCGACGAAAATCCACGCGCCCTGAATGGGGTACTCTTGAACGCGAGAAGTATAGTCGTCGATATTGAGCTTGGCGCAGCGAATGTCGGGCGCGAGTTCGCGCGCCGCCTGTTCGATGGCGCGTCCCATTTGCCGACAGGGCCCGCACCAGGGAGCCCAGAAGTCGACCAGCAGCGGCGTCTCGTCGATGCGAAGATGCCGCTGGAAAGTTTCATCCGTCAGCGCCAGCGCCCTGCCGGGGAAAAGCTGCTTGCGGCGCCGCTGGCAAACCGCCGCGGTGTCGGGCCGGGTGATTCCGTTAACCTCCCCACACTGCCCGCAAACCAGTTTCAAGACGCGCGGTCAGGAAGCCTGACGCCGCAGCATCGGGTCGAGCTCTCCCGCGCGATCCATCGCCGCGAGATCGTCATATCCGCCGACATGGTAGTCGCCGATAAAAATCTGTGGCACCGAGGTGCGGCCCGCTCTTTCGACCATGATGCGCGCCTGATCGTGATCCTGATCGATGCGGATTTCTTCGTAGCTGGCGTTCTTGGCGTCCAGCAGCTTCTTCGCCCAGTTGCAATAGGGACAAAAGGCCGAGGTGTAAACGGTAATGGAAGGGGCGCTCATGTGGATCTGTTCCCTGTCTGGCTGTTATTTGCGTGTTAGCGGAAGGTTGGCCGACTGCCAGGCCATGATGCCGCCCGACAGATGCGCGACGTCGGTAAAGCCCTTTTTCTGGAGCATGCGGCAGGCGGTCGCGGAACGGCTGCCGGAACGGCAATAGACGATCACGGGCCGGTCCTTGTCCTTTTCCAGTTCCCGCAGACGCTTGCCCAGGTCGCTGAGCGGCAGGTGTCTGGCGCCGTTGATCATGCCGCCGCCAAGTTCCCGGCTCTCGCGCACGTCGAGCAGCAACGGAGAGTCGCTGTTCATGGCCTTGACGACCTCATGGGGCGCCAGATCCTTGAAAGACTGCGTAAGCCGCTGAAATTCGGTAAAGACAACGAGAGCCAGAACAGCGGCGAAGGCGACAACCAGCATCAGGTGTCGCTGAACAAAATCCAGTATTTCGGTCATGAACGGTCGATTGATTGGACGGGGCCATCCGTCGGGAAATGATAAAAAACGCTAGCCGCAAAAGACTTCCTGCATCATGTCGATCAGTCGCAGCGTCCGGGCGTCCCCCACGCGATAATACACGCGGTTGGCGTCCTTCCGGGAGGCGAGAATACCTTTGTCGCGCAGAATCGCCAAGTGCTGGGAGATATTACTTTGCGAGGTGCCCACGCTGTCGACGATATCCTGTACGCTAACCTCCTGATTTCCAAGAGTACAGAGAATCCTCAGGCGCAAGGGGTGCGACATGGCCTTGAGGGAGCGCGACGCGCGGTTAATGTCCTCGTCCCGTTGCAAGAGATTGTGGGGTTTTAAATCCTCGTGCATTTGTTTTTTCTCGTTCAAAAACCGACTCCTCATTGAGATATCGTGATATGGATCACCCTTTTCCTCCCGGGCCTCATAAATGATTATAATACAACTAAATCGGTATTTTCTAACATACTGAATAACTTTGGGCGCTTTTTGCGACAAATCCGTGATCTGGAAGGGCTTTTGGCTGAAATCCGTTGGAATTTTATAGTTTGACACAATCTTTGCAACTCCGGGTTTCCTTTGAACGAGCGGCTCGCCTCATACTCGCCAGCATCCTGTCGGTGGCGCTGGCGGACGGCTCCGCGATCGCGGAACAACCCCGCTCTCTGGACAAGGTGACGCGGGAACTGGGGCGGATCGAACAAAACCTCAAGCAGCTGCATGAAACTCGCCGCAAGCGGGAACAGATCATCAACAGCGCGGAAAAAAAGCTGAGACGTCTCGACCAGCAACTGACAACCCTGTCGACCGAGTTGTCGCAACTGGGAAAATCCGTCAGCGTCAGCGAAAAAAAGCGCGCCCGGCTGCAATCGAGGGAAAAACAACTGAGCCAACGACTCGATGCGCAACGGCGGTTGCTGGCGGAGCACTTGCGCGGCCTGCAGCGGCGCGGGAGGCAAGCCCGGGCGGCGGCGTTGTTCAGCGCGGCGTCCACGGGGCAATATTTGCGGAATCAGCAGTATTTCAGCGACTATCTGCGCGCTCGCCAGGCGCTGGTTGCCAAACTGGGCGAGGAGTCGAACGAACTGCGCCGACTGCGCGCCGAGCTGGATCGGGAAACCGAGC
>DRPO01000284.1 GCA_011330835.1 Gammaproteobacteria bacterium
AACGCGCTCGGTATTGCCAATATTCTTTTTCATGTGTGTGAACTCCTGAATGAATGAGAGATAAGGATTATGGTACAGCCCTGTATTTTTTTCTGTGACTTGGTCACGCGGGAGCCGGTCGGGGCGGTCAGTTGTTGATGAGGTCTCGCAAAGGGGCGGGTTTCAGTACGGTAATGGAGCCGCGTCCCTTGCTGATCCAGCCGTTCCTTTCGAAAGTTTTCAGATGCCGGGAGACCACTTCTCTCGCCGACCCGATATCGGTGGCGAGTTCCTGGTGAGTGATCAGAATCCGGCCCGGGTTGGGCTGGTGAAGCAAAAAGTCCGCCAGGCGGGCGTCGACGCCGCTGAAACTGACCTGTTCGATGCGCTCGATCACGGCGGAAAATCGTTTGCCCAGGTTGGCGAATACGAATTCACGGAACCCGGGCGAGGCGTGCATGGCCTGATCGAAAACGGTTTTGTTGATCAGTAGCGCCGAAACGGGCGTTTCGGTGACGCCTTCGGCGGGGTATGCGTCCCCGCCAAGCAGGCAGGAAGTGGTCAGCACACAGGATTCTCCAGGCTCGACGTGGTAAAGCACGATCTCGCGACCGCTTCGGGAGGTAATGGCGACCTTGACCCGACCTTCCAGCACCAGCAGATAGCGCCGGCAGGTTTCGCCGCGATGGAAAACGGGCTGATCCGCCGCCAACTCGGTCACCAGGGCGCGATCGAGCATTTCCAGAATGGCTGGATCTGGCGCCCCCAGCTCGGGCGGCAAGGCGTGGGAGGGGGGCTCCGTCGTCATGAACCCAGCAACGCCTTGATGTCCGCAAGGTGGGAGCGTCCGCGTTCGTGGCGTTCTTCGGCGGACAGTTGATCTTCCGGGCGGTTCCAGTCGAGCAGCGCCTCGGGAATCTCACCGAGAAAGCGGCTGGGTTCGCAGTCCACGACTTCGCCGTACCGGTTGCGTTGGGCGGCGAAAGTCATGATGAGCTGTTTGCGGGCGCGGGTGATGCCGACGTAGGCGAGGCGTCGCTCTTCCTCGATCCCCTGGTCGTCCTGGCTGTTCTTGTGCGGCAGTAGTTCTTCCTCCATGCCCACCAGGAATACATAGGGAAATTCCAGTCCCTTGGCGGTGTGCAGGGTCATCAACTGAACAGCGTCGGGTTTGTTGTCGTTTTCGTTGCGTTCGAGAATGTCCATCAGCATGATTTTGTTGAGCAGGTCGGTCAGCGTTACGGTCGCGTCATCCTTGCGCGTCAGCCGTTTTATCCATTCGAGCAGTTCGTTCAAGTTGTCCATACGGCGCTCGGCGGCTTTTGGATCAGGGCTGATCTCACGCAGCCAGTCCTCGTAGCCGGTGTCTTTGATGACTTGCCGGGTGAGCGACAACGGGTCGGTTTCCTCCGCCGTCAGGTTGAGCTCGTTGACCCAGTCCGTGAAGCGACGCAGTCTGAGCAGCGGCTTTGCGGACAGGCGGCTTTCGATGCCGAGTTCGAGACTGGCTCTCAACATGCTCCGATGACGTTCGCCGGCGTAGGCGCCAAGCTTTTCCAGTGTCGATGCGCCGATGCCGCGCCGCGGCGTATTGATCACCCGCAGGAACGCGGCGTCGTCGTCGGGGTTGCCGATCAGACGCAGATAGGAGAGCAGGTCCTTGATCTCGGCGCGGTCGAAAAAGCCCACGCTGCCGCTGATGGTGTAGGGGATGTGATTCTCCCTCAGCTTTCGCTCGAAGATCCGCGATTGATGGTTGCCCCGGTACAGGATGGCGAAGTCGCCATGGGCCGCCTTTTCCTTGAAGCGCAGTTTGAGAATCTCGGAAACCGTCTTGTCCGCTTCGTCCTCGGCGTCCTTGCAGCGCAACACCCGGGGCTTGAGTCCGTCGCCAACCGAACTCCACAGTTGTTTCTCGAAAATGTGTGGATTGTGGGCGATCAGCGCATTGGCGGCCCGCAGAATCTGGTTGGTGGAGCGGTAGTTCTGTTCCAGCTTGATGACTTTCAGCGTCGGATAGTCCTTGCTCAGCAGAGCCAGGTTTTCCGGTTGGGCGCCGCGCCAGGCGTAGATCGACTGGTCATCGTCGCCCACGGCGGTGAAGCGTCCCTCGACGCCCGCCAGCAGCTTGACCAGTTGGTACTGGCTGGCGTTGGTGTCCTGGTACTCGTCGATCAGGAGATAGC
>DRPO01000285.1 GCA_011330835.1 Gammaproteobacteria bacterium
AAAGCGCGGATCGCCATTTTTCTCTCGACTTCCGGCCACAGTGGAGTGGATCGGGCGATGCAGAACCTGATCCCGGAACTGGCTCGGCGAGGCTACCGCGTGGACCTGCTGAAGGTGCGCAGACACGGCCCGAACCTGGAGAACCCGCCCGATGGCGTTCGCATCATCGACCTGGGCTCGCGCCACACCTATACCTGTCTGCCCGGCGTGGTTCGCTACCTGCGCGCCGAACGGCCGGATGTGATGCTGTCGGACAAGGATCGGGTCAACCGGACCGCGCTGGCCGCCCGGGCGCTGGCGAGAACCGGTACGCGGCTGGTGCTCAGCTCGGGCACGACCATTTCCATCGATCTGGCGACGCGGGGAAGATTCGAGCGCTGGTTGCAGCGTTTTTCCATGGGACGGCTCTATCCGTTCGCCGACAACGTGATCGTCACCTCCCGGGGCGTGGCCGATGACATGGCGGAATACACCGGCCTGGCGCGGGATCGGATCGAGGTCACGCCCAGCCCCGTGGTTCCGGATGAACTGCTCCAGGCGTCGCCGCCGCGTCCCGATCACCCCTGGTTTGCGCCGGGCGAGCTTCCGGTCATTCTCGGCGTGGGCGAACTGGGGGTGCGCAAGGATTTCGCGACGCTGTTGCGCGCTTTTGCGATGGTCCGCAGCGAGCGTCGCTGTCGGCTGATGATTCTCGGTCGCGGACGGCAGCGCGAAGAACTGCTGGCGCTGGCGGATGAACTGGGCGTCGACGACGATTTCGCCTTGCCCGGCTTCGTGGCGTCGCCGTGGCCCTACATGGCGCATGCCTCGGTGTTCGCCTTCACCTCGCGCTGGGAAGGTCTGGGGTTCGCGCTGATCGAGGCGCTGGCGATGGGGACGCCGGTGGTTTCCACCGATTGTCCCAGCGGCCCGGCGGAAATTCTCCAGGATGGGCGCTACGGGCCGCTGATCGAGATTGGCGACCACGAATCGCTGGCGGGACATTTGTGCGAGCTGATGGGCAATCCGCCGCCGGCGGAACAACTGCGTCAGGCGGCGATGCCTTATACTGTCAGCGCCTCGGCCGATGCGTACCTGAAAGCGCTGGGGCTGGTGGAGCGATGAGCGAAAAAAAACTGACTGTCTTTACCTCTTTCTCCGGCCAGGGCGGCGTCGAGCGCATGGTGCTCAACCTGGTGGAGGCGATGGCCGCCCAGGGGGCGCCCATCGACCTGCTGGCGCTGAAGGCCGACAGCGATCATCTGCGCGATCTGCCGGAAGGCGTCAACCTGATCCGTCTCAAGGCGCGGCACTCGTCCACCGTGGTTCCGGAGCTGGCGGCCTATCTCCGCCAGCAGCGGCCGGCGGCCATGCTGGTCGCCAAGGACCGGCCGGGCAGGGCGGCGCTGCGGGCGCGTCGCAAGGCTGGCGTAAAGACCCGCATCGTGATTCGGCTGGGCACCAATCTGTCCGCCGCGCTCGAACACAAGCCGGCCTGGCGGCGCTGGTTGCGGCGCTGGCCGCTCAAGCGCGGTTATCGCGATGTCGATCATATCGTCGCCGTTTCCCAGGGCGTCGCCGAAGACACCGCCAGGGTGGCTGAAATACCAGTGGATAAAATATCAGTTATTCGCAACCCGGTGATTACCGCCTCGATGCTCCAGGCGGCGCGCGAGCCGGTCGAGCACCGCTGGTTTCGCGACCACGGTCAGCCGGTGATTCTCGGCGCCGGCCGATTGACCGTGCAGAAGGATTTCGAAACCCTGATCCGGGCCTTCGCCCGGGTGCGCGAGAAACACTCCGCGCGGCTGATTGTGCTCGGCGAAGGCGGTCAGCGCGCCAGCCTGGAAAACCTGGTCGAAGAACTCGGCTTGACCGACGCCGTCGATCTGCCCGGATTTCAGCGCAACCCGCACGCCTGGATGCGCGCGGCCGACCTGTTCGTGCTCTCCTCCCGCTGGGAAGGTTCGCCCAACGTACTGACCGAGGCCATCGCCCTGGGAACGCCCGTGGTCTCTACCGATTGCCCCAGCGGGCCGGTGGAGCTGCTTCAGGAAGGAAAGTTCGGCCCGCTGGTTCCGGTCGGCGACGTCGAGGAGATGGCGCGCGCTATCCTGCTCACGTTGCGTCACCCGCTGGACAGTGAAACGCTCAAATCAGCGGCACGAGAATACACCGCTGAAAACAGCGCGCGACGCTACCTGGAAACGCTGTTTTGAATTTCACCAAAAAGTCCTTGTCGAACCGGGAGAGACTTTGGAGCAAGCGCATGAAATTCCCCTGGGCTCTGTTGAACTGGATCCCGGCTTTCGCCGGGATGACGGATTTCTTCGTCAATCCTATCCAGGCTTCTCAAGCCGCCATCCCGGCAACCTCAGCTGCGCCATCCCGGCAGCCTCACAGCCTCAGCTTCGTCATCCCGGCGAAAGCCGGGATCCAGAAATGAAACTGGCTGCTTCGAAAAGACTCATGACAACCTGAGAGAATAAAAATGGACTGGAATAACTTTTGGCGCATTGCGATAACCCTCATCTCGCTTGGCATGAGCGGTTGTCAGGCGGGTTCCGCGCCGCCCCCGGTCGAACCGCATTCCATGCTCATCGGAACCAACGTCAACGCCTTGCGGGACTGGGGAACCTCGTTCCCGTTCATCGATGTCTTTCATTCTTCCCGCCCGCTCGACACGGAAGGGGGCGGCGGCGTCCTGCTCGACCGGCGGGGCTGGATTCGGCGACTGGACCGGGGTCGGGTGGCGGTCAGTCCGGTGTTGTTCGACATCCAACCGGGACGGTTGCCCGCGGGCGACTATACCGTGCTGTACGACGGAGATGGCAAGCTGGAATTCGGCTGCGCCCGATTGAAACGGCTGGATCGCTCGGCGCGCCGGGCGGTGATCGCCATCGATGGCAAGAGCGATTGCGGCCTCTACCTGAAAATCCTCTCCTCCGCGGAAGACAACCCGGTCAGGGACATCCGCGTCATCATGCCCGGCGGGATCTGCGCCAAGGATCCGTTTACGCGCGTCGAGAGCGCGAGCGCCTGCCCGAAGGGGGCGTATCGCGCCTTCGCGGATCATGATCGGGAATGGGTGTTCAATCCGGATTATCTGAGGTATCTGCGCCATTTCTCGGTCGCGCGTTTCATGGATGCGATGGAAACCAATTCGCGTGACCACGTTCAGCGACACTGGAGCGACCGGCCCACGCCCTCCGACGCCACCTGGCAGAATCGCGGCTGGCCGGTGGAAATCATGGTCGCGCTGGCCAACCGCGCGGAAGTCGATCCCTGGTTCACGCTGCCGCACGCCGCGGATGACGACTATATCCGGCGTTTCGCGCGCTACGTGAAGGATCATCTCGATCCCGCGCGCAAGGTCTATATTGAATATTCCAACGAGGTGTGGAACGGCATTTTCCCGCAGAGCGAATACGCGCTGAAAATGGGCAAAAAGCTCGGCCTGGATCGCAACGAATATTACGCCGCCTGGAAATTCTATTCCCGGCGCAGCGTGGAGATTTTCACGCTCTGGGACGACGTATTCGGCGCCGACCAGCGAAACCGGCTAGTGCATGTCATGGCGACGCAGGCCTCCAACCCCGGCATGACCAGGATGCTGCTCGACTATCGCCAGGCCTGGAAGAAAACCGACGCGCTCGCCGTGGCCGCCTATTTCGGCGGCGAGGCCGGAGTCGGCGATGTTCGCCAGGTGGAAAACATGTCGCAGGCGCGGTTTATCCGCTACCTTGAAAAGACAGCGTTGCCCAGGATATTCGACGAATACCGGATGAACGCGAAAATCGCCGCCAAATACCACCTGCCGCTGGTTGCCTATGAAGGCGGCCAACACCTCGTCGGCGTCGGCCCGGCGGTGGACAATCCAGGGTTGAAGGAAAAATTCATCGCCGCCAATCGTTCACCCGAGATGGAGCGTCTCTATCTGACCATGTACCGGGGCTGGAAAGCCGCCGGCGGACAACTCTTCATGCACTACGCCGACCCCGCCCAATACTCGAAATGGGGAAGCTGGGGCGTCAAGGAATATCTCGCCCAGCCGGACGAGCAGGCGCCAAAATATCGGGCGACGATCAAGATGAGCCGTCGCGGGAATAACGGAGTTTAAGGACTACAGCTCGTAGTTCTCCCGGATATGCGCCAGCAACCCCGCCGCGCCCCGTTCGGCCAGATCCAGCACCAGATCGAAATCATCGGCGTCGCCGGCGAAAGGATCGGGAACATCCTGGCCCGCCTGTCCCGGCGCAAAATCCATGAACAGGTGGATCTTGCGCCAGCAGGATTTCGGACAGATGGAGCGCACATCCAGCAGGTTGGTCTCGTCCATGACGATGATGTAATCGAAACCGCTGCAATCGTTCTTGCTCACCAGCCGCGAACGAAACGCGCTGAGGTCGTAGCCGCGCTCGCTGGCCGCCGCCTGCGCCCGGCGATCCGGCGGCTTGCCCGCGTACTGCGAGATCGTGCCGGCGGAATCGATCTCGATCTCGTCATTCAGTCCGGCTTCCTCGACCAGGCGGGTAAACACCCCCTGAGCCGTGGGCGAGCGGCAGATGTTGGCCATGCAAACGAACAGCACCGAGACCTTGTCTTCCGACGGTTGCAACGCCACGGGTTCGGGCGTCTTCTTGTCGCGTTTGAACAGCTTCTTCAGCACGATGGCGTTTCCTGGAGCGGTGGTTGGGCGGGTGATCCGCCGGTCGTCGACGGGCGCTGATGATACCACTGTCGGGAAAGAACGCCAGCGGCTTTCGCGACTACAGCCGGCGCGCGGGAACCCCTTGCGCGCCAAGCAAAGCGACCGCTTTCTTGTCAAAGGAGACGAAGGTCTCGCCGCCGAGCCAGTTCCCTTCGAACGCGATGACCGCATCGGCGAAGTCTCCTCCCGCCTCCATGACAGCGAGGCCCAGTTCAACCGCGGGCCGGTTCATTTCAACGTTGGATGTTTCAACAAGCGCGCGGATTGCCGCGGCCACGTCCGGCGGGGGGAATCCATAAACCCGCTGCAACACCCAGACGAACTCGCACAAACACGGCAGCGCGATGGCGATCAACCGGGCTTCTCTGAGTTGCCGGGCGGCGATGCTGCCTTGTTCCGGATCATCGCGGACAATGGCCCGGACCAGGACGTTGGTATCGACGACCAGCTTCATTTCCGCTCGGACCATCCTTGCCGGATGGCTTCATCGATTTCCTCAAGGGTTGCCTTTTTCTCCGTTTGGTTCGCCAGTAATCCGATAAATCGATCAATGCTTCCTTCCGGTCTTGCCGCTTTCAGCATGCCTCGACCGTTGGGGAGCAGATCCAGCTCGATCTTGTCGCCCGGCTTGATCCCGAGATGTTTCAGTACGTCTTTTCTGAACGTGACCTGCCCGCGCGCGGTGACTGTCAATAGGGTCATGGGATGAACTCAACGCTGAATCGAGGCTATTGTAATGCAAAATTGCATTACTTGCAACGTTGCGTCGTTCCCGACAGGGACAGCGCCTATAAAATCGTCCGATTGGGAGCGCCGGCAACCCGACCGGCAAAAGCGTCGGGAATTTCGCCGAGGTTGGCTTAGTCAGCCCGCCCGCAGTCAGCAAACCGGAGAACCTTGAATTTCAGATTTTCCGCCGCCCCGGCAAATACGCAATCAGCAGTGGCAATACCCCCGACGCCTTGCTGTTGAGCTACCGCGAGGTGCAAGGCATCCAGAGTTCGAAGCGGAACATGAGGCAGACGGTCGATAAAGCGACTCGCCACGCCAAAACAATCCGAGGTCATCACCAGCCGCGACAGATGTCCCTCGGCAATATCATTCTGGAACGTCGAGAAGATTCTGGCTTCCATTTCGCAATCCAGTTGTCTCATACGTCGCCGACGCGCGAGAAGACAACGCATTTCCGTTTCAGTCAACTCGCTGATTGTTGCCCGGTCGATGCCCTGAATCCAGGCGGAGAATTCATCCGACCCAGCCTCATTGAGGTACCATTTGGCCAATGCGCTGGTATCCAGATACCAGGATTCATCGCTCATCCCGGTCCATCCTGATCAAATCCGCAGAGCTGACTTCAAAACGAGGCAACGCCGCCCGAAGCTCCGCGTGATCGGGGCGCGGTCGAGTCCCTGCTATCGGCAGGATTCTGGCGATCGGTTTTCCATTTTTTGTCACCAGCAACTCGCCCGCGTCATTCACCAGGCGATCGAGCCTGCCAATGGATTCCCGCATTTCTCTGACACTGAGTTTTTGCATGGAGATTCAAGCTGATTGTGCTGCAATATCAGTGAGTGTAGCACAATATGCTTCTTGCGCCCGAGAATACCCCCTTTCTCAATGCGCTACTCGCAACGCATCGGACGCTTCGGCGTCCACTTCGTTGCCTCCCCCCGTTACGCCGACGCCCTGCTCGTCACCGGCCCGGTCTCCCGCCACATGGAAACCGCCCTGCGCCGCACCTGGGAAGCGACCCCCGACCCCAAACTCGTCATCGCCGCCGGCCAGTACGCCTGCGATGGGGGCGAATTCGGCGTCTCCTACGCCAGTTGCGGCGCGGTCGCCAATAGGACGTCAGCATCCCCGGCTGCCCGCCAACTCCGCTGGATTTGATGCGCGGGATACTGGCGGCGGTGGAAAAAGGCGAGGAATAGCCTTTTGCGGATGAAGTGTAAGGAGCTTGCGTGGTTGCCTCTTACCGGCAAAGCGCGTTGCGCAAGTCTTCACGGGAGGGTGCGTCGACGCGCCGGGCTTCGATAACGGGAAAGCTGATTCCGGCGACGATGGTCTGCAAGCCGATGCGGGTGGCGGGGGTTTCGCCGGAGTCGCTGGCCGTCGCGGTTTCATGGAGAGACATGCCATCCAGCCAATAGCCGGGCTGGCTCGCGTCGTCGGGCGAGCGATAGCAGTTTTCTCCGAGGTATTGCTGATCGACGAACGTTTGGATGTGTCCGTTGTCGTCGATGGCGAGGTAAGTGTCCACCGGAACGCCGAGCGCCGCGTCGGTTTTACGGTGCAGGTAGACGCCGGCGAGGCCGTCGCCATTGGCGGCGGTGAGCAGCGCGGCGCGTTGCTTCACGCCGATCGTTTCGCTGGTTCCGGAGTTGATGCTGTTGCCGTTCGTGTTTTCCTGATTCGTGGCCGATGGCGGCTTGTCTTCGGCGGCGCGGCGGTGAGCGTCCTTGCACCCGGCGAGTGAGAGCAGCGACAGGCAGGTTGCGAGTAGAAGGCGGTCAAGTCGCGAACGGGACATGCTGGCGTAGAATGAGTCGTGGCGGATTTCAGAGCATCCGGGCCGGGATATGGCAAGGCAAGGAACTGGGTCTCAATCCGCTCTATTGTCGGGGCTGGCGTTTGATGACGCTGGTCAAATCTTGTCGCGGGAATGCGGGCTATACTTCCCGCGCTCAAGAACATGACCGGAAAGGAATGAAAAGCGATCGCCAGCCAGTACTTCGACGCTTCAACGCAAACGGGCCTCGACGGCTTCGAGTACTTCTACGACGAAGCGGCGCAAGCGCCCTATCTCTACAACCGGACGACCCGGGAATTCATTACCTTTGACAAGCCTCGCTCCGTCGAGTCAAAAGGGCGATATGTTCTGGAACACCGCCTTGGCGGTCTCTTTTCCCGGGAGATCGACGCGGACAATGGCGATCTGGTCGACGCCATGAACCGGGGGCTGGCGCGTTAGCGGGAGGGAGGGGAGCGCCGGCGTCCCTGCCGGCAGAGGGCGCCTGGTATTTCATCGGGATCCAACGCCCCCCTTGCGGGGAGGATGCGGTGGGCGTTTCACTCCGTCACCGAACCCCGTTCGTCATTCCGGCCCGCCTCGTCATTCTCGCGAAAGCGGGAATCCAGCGCCTCGTTCTGGATTCCGGGTCTTCGCTCCACTCAGCCAGGAATGGCGGATGGGGGCGGGGCGGATGAAGGGGAGGGAGAGCACGACGGCTTGGCCCGAGTTTCTCGCCAGACGCGCGGATTCTCTTTCTTCGGAGAGATAAGCCGTGTCCCGCGCGGAATCGCGTGGTCGTCGTCGGAGGGACCTGACGCTCTGTCGCGGTTCTCCAGGACGCCGCCGGTTGTCAGGGATATCATGGCCGGCTGTTCATGCAGCAATACATTGGCCTCGATGTTACCAACCGAATCTCACTCAAAGCCTTGCGCGGACTCTGGATCAAGATCGCCGCGCGGGTCTTTCGTCGTCGGTATTTGGGTGGTTTTCATGCGGCGTTCCTCTGATTCGTGAGCTTCCGGTTTCCGCGATGGCTGGCCTGGCGGCCCGGGCGTCTGGCCAGGAATACGGTCTTGATGACTGGGGGCATGGGCGTTCGGATGGGCGGTCAGGTGCTGGTGTTCCTGGTCGTCGCCCGGGCGCTGGGCGTGGAGGGCTATGGGGCGTACGCCGCCGTGCTGTCGCTGGCCTCGGTCTTTGGCGGGTTGGCGGGGTTCGGAGTCAATGCGCTGCTGGTGCGGGATGTCGCGCGCGGGCAGTTCGACTTCAACGAAGCCTGGGGACGGGCGCTGGCGGGTTTCTGGGTGTCCATTCCGCCGCTGTTGCTGGCCTACCTGGGGCTGGCGCGGCTGGCGTTGCCCGAGGCGGTCTCCTGGCCGCCCGTCATTGCGATCGGGCTGGCGGAGGTGGTGATGGCGCCTTTACTGTTCGCCGCCGTTTCCGCTTTCCAGGCGCACGAGCGAATGGACCGGGCGGCCTGGATGGTGGTGGTTCCGGTTGTCCCTCGCGTACTGGCGGCGCTGGCGCTGGCGGTGCTGGGTCAGGCGATGTCGCCCGCGTGGCGGTTGCCGATATGGTCCTTGCTGTACGCGGGGGCGGCGTTGCTGGCGACGGGATACGCCTTCGCGCGGGTGCGCGCCGAATTGGGGCGGGCCAGCGCCTTGCCGTGGTCGCTGGCGCCGTCGCTGTGGCGCGAAGGCTATGCGTTTTCCATTGGCGGGATGGCGCTCAAGCTTTATTCGGAGATCGACAAGACCATGCTGGCGCGGTTGGCTTCGCTCGAAGCGGCTGGCGTCTATTCGGCGGGCTATCGGGCGGTGGATATGGCGAATGTGCCGATGCGCGCCCTGCTGTCTTCGGCCATGCCCCGGTTTTTTCGCGCCGGCGCGGATGGTCATCGTCATGCGCTCGGTTATGCGTTGCGGGTCGCGCCGGCGCCGATGGTTTATGCCGCCGGCATTGGCGTGGCGATGTATTGGGCGGCCGATCTTCTGCCCTGGCTTCTGGGAGAGGCGTATCGGGAGTCTGCTGTCGCGGTGCGCTACCTGGCCTTCCTGCCGCTGGCCGCCGCGCCCCGGATGCTGCTGCAATCGGCGCTCGGCGGGAGTGGAAGACAAGGGGTCGCGGTCAGCATTCTGGTGATGGGCGCGGCGGCGAATATTCTGCTCAACCTGTGGCTCATGCCGCTGTGGGGTTGGCGCGGCGCGCTGACGGCGACCTATGCCGTCGAACTGATGATGATGGCGGCCATGACCGCCGGCGTGTGGATCAGCGGGAGGACGAGGTATAGCGATGTCTGAACGGATTGTCTTGTTGTCGCCCAATCTCGACGCGGGCGGCGCGGAGCGGGTCATGTTGAACCTGATGCGGGCCTTCGTGGCTCGCGGTTTCGCCGTGGAGCTTTTGCTGATGCGTCGAACGGGCGTGTTGCTGCCGGAAGTCCCGGAGGCGGTGCGGGTGATCGATCTGGATTGCCGCAAACCCCGGCAACTGATTCGGACGTTGCGCCGTTATCTGCGACGGACGCGCCCGACCGCGCTGATCACCGCCCATTCTTCGCTCAACTGGGCGGCTTGTCTGGCGGTTCGGCTGTCGGGTTCCGACGTCCGCTGTCTCGTGCGCGAGGAGAGCACGCTATCGGTGTCGCTGGCGGCTCTGGGGTGGACCACGCGCTGGCTTCGCCCCCGCCTGTTGCGCTGGTTCTGCGGGGGATATCCCCACATCTCGGTATCGAAGGGGGCGGCCGCCAATTATGTCGCCACCGTTGGTTTGCCTGCCTCAAATGTCTCCGTTGTCTACAATCCCGTGCTCGACAAGACGCTGACGGAAAAATTCACCGAACCGGCGCCACATGCCTGGTTCGGAGACAGTATCCCCGTTGTTCTCGCCGTTGGACGTCTCTGTCATGCAAAGGGTTTCGATGTTTTGCTGGATGCATTTTCACGACTGGTCGCAAAAACACCCGCCCGGCTCCTGATTCTTGGCGAGGGTTTTGAACGGAAAAATCTGACCTTGCGAATCAGTCGGTTGGGGTTGGATGGGCAGGTGGATATGCCGGGTTTTGTGGCCAATCCCTGGGCGTATATGAGATCGGCGAGCCTTTTTGTGCTGTCTTCCCGATGGGAAGGCTTGGGCAATGTGGTGGTCGAAGCGCTGGCCTGCGGCGCGCCCGTCGTCGCCACCGACTGTCCGCATGGGCCGCGAGAAATCCTCGACGGGGGGCGTTTCGGCTTGCTGACGCCGCCGGAAGATCCCGAGGCGCTGGCGGATGCCATGCAGGCGTCCCTGACGGGCCAGGCGCCCAGAGAAGATCCCACCGACTGGCTTCGTCAGTTCGGGGTCGCCGAGGCGGCGCGTCGTCATCTCGAATTGCTGGAGCTTGCCTGAGCATGGAGGGCGCGCCGCACATCGGCATCGACGCCTGTCCGTTGCGCGGCAGGCTGACCGGGATTGGTCGTTACGCCTGGGAAATCTGCCGGGAACTGGACCGCCTGATGCCGGAAGCCGTTTTTTCGCTCTATTCGCCGCGACCCTTGTCCCTGGACTTGCCCTCATCGCGCTGGCGGACGCGGATCGGCGGCGCGCCGCTGGCGCGTTTTGCTTCTTCCTATGGCTGGCTCCGATGGGCGGCGCCCCGGATGGCGGCGCGGGATGGCGTGACGATATTCTGGTCGCCGCGCACGCTGTTGCCCGCTGGATCGCGCGATTTCGCCACCGTAGCGACAGCCCATGACCTCAATTTTCGCCTCTATCCCCGTTCCATGCCGCGCGTCACGCGGCTGGCGCAGCGTCTCTGGTACGCGCGGGACTTGCGACGCGCCGATGCCGTGGTCGCCAATTCCCGGGGCACCGCCCGCCGGCTGAAAAGTCTGCTGGACATCGAGGTCGACGCCGTGGCCCGCCCTGGCGTATCGCTGTGTTTTTATCCACGTGAACAGGAAAACATCCGTTCGGTTCTGAAAGAACTCGGCGTCAGGCCGCCTTATTTCCTGGCGGTCGGCACGCTGGAGCCGCGCAAGAACCTGTCCACCCTGATCGACGCGTGGCTATCGCTGCGCGCGCGCGGCCTGATGGCGAACCATGGCTTGTTCATCGTGGGCGGCAAGGGGTGGAAAGATGGCGAGTTGGCGAGAAAGCTGGATGCGGCGCGTGGCCACGGAGTGCGCGCTCTTGGCTCCGTCAGCGACGAGGACCTCGCTCTGCTCTACAGCGGCGCGACAGCCCTGGTGTTACCGTCGGTCTATGAGGGGTTTGGCATGCCGTTGCAGGAAGCCCGGGCCTGTGGCGCGCGTCTGGTGGCCAGCGATATTCCGGAACTGCGCGAAGCCGGCGGCGAGGAGGCGATCTACGTTCAGCCCGATGCGGAAGGAATCGCCGAGGGATTGCTGGCCGCGCTGACGTCGCCCAGACCCGCTATCGCGCCAGCGCCACAGTGGTCGGAAGCCGCCTCCGTCATGGCTGGGCTGTTTCGCGAACTGGCGAGGAGGGGGGAGCCATGAATCCGCGCCCTCGCATACTGTTCATCAACCATTCGGGTGAAATGGGCGGCGCTGAACATTCGCTGCTCGCGCTGGCGCGCAGGCTGCCGGTCGAGGCCCACGTGGTGGTTTTTTCCCCAGGGCCATTGATTGAAAGGCTGCGGGAAGCCGGCATTGCTGTCGAACGGCTGGAAGGCGCGGAGCGGCTGATTTCGCTGGGCGCGGAAACGACCGTGGCGACCCGGTTGCGCGGTCTGTTGTCCCTGCCGGGGCTGCTGTGGCGACTGGTTCGTCGCGCACGCGCCAGCGACCTGGTCTATGTCAATACCAAGAAGGCCGTGCTCATCGCGGCGCTGGCCGCCCGTTTGGCCCGACGGCCACTGATCTGGCACCAGCGCGACGCCATGCGGCGACCAGGCGAGCTGACATGGCGCGACGGACTGTCGGAACGGCTGATCGTCGGGTTGCTCAACGCCAGCGCCTGCCGGATCATCAGCGTCTCCCGCGCCTGCGCGGACGCCTTCATCGCCGCCGGCGGCCAGTCGTCGCTGCCGGTGGTCGTCCACAACGGGCTGGATGAAAAGCCATCCGGGAATCCATCCCCCCCTCGAAGCAACAACGGGCTTCCGGAGGGCGCCCCCTTGCTGGGTTGTTTCGGTCGGCTTACCGAGGGGAAGGGGCAGGCCGATCTGATCGACGCGCTGGCCGAAATTCCCGAAGCCCACCTCGCGCTGGTGGGTTCGCCGTTGTTTGGCGGCCAGCAAATCGAAAATGATCTGCGCCGGCGCGCCTCCGCGCTCGGCGGACGGATCCATTTTCTGGGGCATCGCGACGACGCGCCATCCCTGATGAAGACAATGGATGTGGTTGTCCATCCATCCTCCGAATTCGATTCCTGTCCGCGCGTCGTGCTGGAGGCGCTGCATGCCGGTCGGCCCGTCGTCGCCACCACCGTTGGCGGCGTTCCGGAGTTGATCGAGGACGGCGTGACCGGTCTGCTCGTTCCGCCGAAAAACCCCTCGTCGCTGGCGGTCGCAATCCGCCGTTTGCTTGCGAACCCCGAAGAAGCGCGTAAACTGGGCGCCGCCGGACAACGACGCGCCCGGGAGCATTTTGCGCTCGACCGCGTGGTCGCCGACGTGACCCGCGAAATCGATTATTGCCTGAGGCGCGAACAATGAGCCGCCTGCGTATTGTCTCGCCCATCCCTTCCGGGTGCGGCGCGTATGCGTTACACAAGCAGCTTGAACAATCCCTGGATGGGTATCGGGTTGCGCCCTATAACCCGTGGATGACGCTCTTTCCCCCGGCCTTGCTGTTGTCTGGCCGGCGCATGGCGGCGGATATTGTCCATACGACGCCGGACTATGCTCCCTTTTTGTCACGCCGGGACACGCCGCTGATTGTGACAATCCATCACACGATGTTGGACGACTTTATTCAGCATTACAGCTCTGCGTTGCAACGACTTCACTATAAAACCGATTTGCGCTGGTGTTCGCAGTGGGCCATGAATCACGCCGATGTGATCACCGCCGTCAGCCAGTTCAGCGCTGACCTGGCGAAAAAGAGTTTGAACATCCAGAAAGACATTCGAGTCATCAACAACGGCATTGACGCCAATGTTTTCACCCCCGGCTTCAGCCGAAAAGAAGGACAACGCATACGCGTTCTTTTTACAGGCAATCTGACTCGGCGCAAAGGCGCCCATTGGCTGGAGCCGATCGCTGAACGCCTCAACGATGGCGTTGAAATTGTCTATACCCAGGGGCTGCGAACCACAAAAACGCGGCTTCCCGAACATCCCAAATTAAGATGCCTGGGGAATGTGGCCTATCAATCCTTGCCGGATCTCTACCGCCAGGCGGACATTTTTCTGTTCCCGAGCGTTCGCGAGGGGTTTGGGCTGGCTGTCGCGGAAGCCATGGCCTGCGGTCTGCCCGCTGTCGTCACCAATGGGTCAGCGCTTCCCGAGCTGATCCATCATGGCCAGGGCGGCTATCTTTGCCCGGTTGGAGACGTTGACGCCTTCGCGGAAAAGATCAATCAACTGGCGGATTCTCCGGCTCTGCGCCTGACCATGGGCGCCTACAATCGGAACCGCATCGAACAGTCGTTTTCACTGGAAAAAATGATTGCCGGCTATCGGGATTTGTTCGAATGTACGATCTGACCCCGGTTGGGTAAAATCACGCCCGCAACGGATCCGGCAATCGGGTAAGGCGATTTTTGCAGGAGTCATCAACAGATCATGAAGAAAACACGCGTATTTGTCGCCGCCCTGATTTTTCTCTCCGGATGCGCGACTTCGGGCAAGACCGGGATGCAGGTCGGATTGGGTAGCGCAACGGGCGCCTACGAGGCGACATTCCAGGACGGTCGGGCCGGTTACGTCATCTGGCGCACCCGCCCGGGCGGTTGCGCCAGCCGCGCTCTCGCCGTATGTCAAAGCAATCACTTCACCCTCCAAAAACCGGAATCCGTCGATTGGTCGCGCACCGTTCAGGCCAACAAGGCGGACTTCGAGCGGCGTCGAGGGAATGGTGAGACCACCTACGCAATTATACCTCTTGCGATTGAGAAAACCCCGTTCAGGGCACGCATCTTTTCGCCGATAGCTGCGTTGTAAAAACTTGACGTAGCGCCACTATGCCTGCGTTTTTACGCCTTGCTCTCGACGAAAACCTACGCACCCTGAAAGGGGTATTCCTGGTCGCGAGAGGTATACACGCATCTGTCCGGACCTGAATAAGATAACGTGCGATTCCAGAACTGGGTATTTGTATTCCTGCTGCT
>DRPO01000286.1 GCA_011330835.1 Gammaproteobacteria bacterium
CCCCCGCCGCTGGTGTCGTTCAACAGCAAACCATCGAGATAGACCATCACCTGATCGCTCGACGACCCGCGCAGCGTAGCGCTGGAAAAACTCCCCAACCCGCCCGCTTGCCTGACCTGAACGCCCGTCTCCCGGGACAGCACGCGCGCCAGCGTCGCGCCGGGCCGGGTCAAGGTTGCGGACGGCACAATGCTGACCGAACCCGTGTGTTCGGATAGAACCACCTCGCCGGTGCGCTCCCCAGGCGTTGCGCTCGTCACCTCGATCTCATCGAGACTATCCGCCAACAGCGGCGCGGCGGCGATAACAAGAAAGGCGCTCAGCAGCGCCCGCGCGCTCATGGTTGTGAATTGACGCGACGGCGCAAGCGCAAGAAATGGATTGGGACAGGGTTGGATAAGTACAACATGGCTTCTCCCGCATGCCGCCCGCATGCTGATCGACAAGGTTGGAGATCAGGCCGGTATCCGGGCTTGCAGGAGGGGAAGATCCCCGGCCTTTACGCCTTCCCATGAAATCACAGTGGCATGCTGTAAAGGTATCGCCCGGATTTCTCACGGGATCGCGGAATTCTCGCGCCGGGATTTGATTTCACAGGGGATTTTCTGACTGAGTGGAAGACTGGTTGTCTGTCCCAAGGAAGAACATCCGCTGTGGAATCAAAGACCAAGCGAGAATCCCGCGCATCCCGTGAGAAATCCGGGTTAGCCTGCTGACCGTTGCGGGGGCAGCGCCAGACTCTCACTGGCTTCCCGTTTAACTCTGGCCCGGATTCCTCACAAAGCCGCAAGATTACGCTTGGCTGGTGAGAGATCGGGGGCAGGAGCACCTGATCCGCGAAAGGCGGGAATCTAGCGACAAACGGCGATCAAGTCAAAAAGAGGGAACTGCTTGTCTGGCGGCGGCGCGACTTCAAGCCCGTCATCCCGGCGAACGCCGGGATCCAGTGCTCCGATTTCACAAGCGCTCGCCGAACCTGCTCGAAGCCCTTGTCAATTGTTTACGCTTCCGGACCGATACTCTGGAAGTTGTTCACAGTTTTTTGTGGGAGCACGGACAATAATTCCGGCATGAATCAGTGGGGGAAGAACAACGACGCAGGCGAAACGCCGGCGCCAGTGGGCGGTCAGGCTATCGCCCATGTTCGCCTCGGCGCGGATGGCGAGTGGATTCCCCATCCGCTGATCGAGCATCTTCGGCAAGTCGCGGCGCTGGCCGGTCGTTTCGCCGCCGCCTTCGATGGCGAACGCTGGGCGGAGTTGGCGGGCCGGTGGCATGATCTGGGCAAGTTCAGCGCGGATTTTCAGTCGTACATTCGCAACGCCAGCGGTTTTGAGCGCGGCCAGGCGCATATCGAGGATGAACATGTCCCGGGGCGGGTGGATCACTCGACCGCCGGCGCGATCCATGCAGTCAAGACGCTCGGGGTTTCGGGCAGGTTGTTGGCGTATCTGATTGCGGGGCATCACGCGGGGCTGCCGGATTGGGAGAAACTGGAAGGTGGAACCGGCGGCGCGTTGCGGGAGCGGCTGCGGAAAACCGATTGGCTGGATCGCGCGCTGGCGGCGGATGTTCCCGATGAGACCTTGCGGGCCGAGTGTCCGCGCCTTGAGGTTCCCGGCGGCAGGGCGGGTTTCGCCTTCTGGCTGAGGATGTTGTTCTCCTGTCTGGTGGACGCCGATTTTCTCGATACCGAGGCGTTCATGGATGGCGACCGGGCGGAGCAACGGGGCGCGTGGCCGGCGCTTGCCGAATTGCGCGGGCGGTTCGACGCGCATATGGCGGCGCTGATCCGTTCGGCGGCGGAGACGCCCGTCAACCGCCTGCGCCAGGCGATTTTGCGCCAGTGTCGCGAGAAAGCCGCGCATTCGCCCGGAATCTTTTCTCTTACCGTCCCCACCGGCGGCGGCAAGACCCTCTCGGGCATGGCTTTCGCGCTGGATCATGCGATCGCCCATGGCAAGCGCCGCGTCATCCATGTCATTCCCTATACCAGCATTATCGAGCAAACGGCGGATATTTTTCGCGGTATTTTCGGCGATGCGGTCATCGAGCATCACAGCAGTCTGGATCCCGACCGGGAAACGGCCCGCTCCCGTCTGGCGACGGAAAACTGGGATGCGCCGATCATTGTGACGACCAGCGTCCAGTTTTTCGAATCGCTGTTCGCGGCGCGCACCAGCCGCTGTCGCAAGCTGCACAATCTGGTCGACAGCGTTGTCGTGCTCGATGAGGCGCAATTGCTGCCGCCGGAATTCTTGCAGCCCATCCTCGACGCGCTGAACCTGCTGGTCGCGCATTACGGCGTGACGGTCGTCTTGTCCACCGCCACCCAACCCGCGCTGGAAAGCCGGAAAGACAGTTTCGGCAAGACTCTGCTGCGAGGGCTGGATAATGTCGAAGAAATCATCGACGACCCCGATGCGCTCTATGCGGCGCTGGAGCGGGTGCGAGTGCGCACGCCCACGGCTTGGCAATCGGGGCAATCCTGGGAAGAAATCGCCGGGGAAATCGCTCGCCACGACTCGGTTCTCGCGATCGTCAACACCCGCCGCCAGGCGCGGGAGTTACACGCCCTGTTGCCGAGGGAGACGATCCATCTCTCCGCGCTGATGTGTGGCCAGCACCGCTCCGATGTGATTGCGGACATCAAGGACAGACTCCAGCGCGGGAAACCGGTGCGCGTGATCAGCACCCAATTGGTCGAAGCGGGCGTTGACCTCGACTTTCCGGTGGTTTACCGCGCCTTGGCGGGGCTGGACTCGATCGCCCAGGCGGCGGGCCGCTGCAACCGGGAAGGCCGGCTCGACCGGGGCGAGGTCGTGGTCTTCGTTCCACCGGAACCCGCGCCGCCGGGCACGATGCGCCGGGCCGCCGCCAAGGCCGTGTCCGTACTCTCCGGTCATGCCGGCCAGCCGCTGGGTCGGGATCGCTTCAGCCAGTTTTTCAGGCTGTTCTATGCGGACACCGATCTCGACAAACGCCATATCGTGAAGCTGCTGACGCCCAATGACGAATTGGGTCTTCAGTTTCGCACGGCCGCCAGGCGGTTCCGGCTCATCGAGGAGACCGGCGAAAGCGTCCTGGCGCGCTACCACGCCAGCGAGGGGGACGACCGCATCGAGCGCCTGCTCTCCCGGCTGCGGCGCGATGGCCCCAGCCGGTGGCTCATGCGCAAGCTGCAACGCTATAGCGTCACGGTTTCCGAATACCATTTCAGACAATTGCGGGAAGACAGTCAGATCGAGGAGATCTGGCCCGGCATTTGGGCGCAGGCCGCGGGAACAACCGTGTACGACCCGACGCTGGGTCTGGCGCTGGAGACCGATGCGCCAGCGGCGGCGGATCTGGTTGTCTAGCTCGCGATCCTGTGAGAATTGCGGGCCAGACGGGCCGGGGCTATGATGGTCATATCAATCTGACCAGTTGGAGAACGCCATGGAAATCAACGCCACTGAATTCAAGGCCAAATGCCTGAAACTGATGGATGAAGTCGCCAAAACCCACGAGCCGGTCATCATCACCAAGCGCGGCAAGCCGGTCGCCAAGCTGGCGCCGGTGGAGCCGGAGGAACGCAAATCCTGGTTTGGCTACATGGCTGGAACCATCGAAATTACCGGCGACATCATGGCGCCGATCGAAGGCGAGGACTGGGAGGCTTGCCTGGGCGAGGAAGCCCATTTCTACGAGGGGCTGAACAAACCGGGAAATGACAAGGATCCGTCATGAAACCCCATTGGCTGATAGATACCCATATCTGGATCTGGTACGGCATGCGAAACCCGAAACTGGGCGCGGCTGCCCGCGAGCTGATCGAGCGCTCCGTCCAGGAAGGGGGGCTGGCTGTTTCCATCATGACCCTTTGGGAAATCAGTCTGCTCGAATCCAAGGAACGCATCCATCTTGGCATGACAGCCGCGGAATGGCTGGAAGAAGCGTTGGCGCTGCCGAACCTGATGGCGCTGCCCCTCGAACTGCCGGCAATCCTCGATGCTCACCGACTGCCCGGCATCTTCCATGCCGACCCGGCCGACCGCCTTATCGTCGCCACCGCCCGCCACCACAACCTTACGCTGATCACCGACGACCGAAAAATTCTCGACTACGCCAACCAGGGCTATCTGCGCGCCTACGCCTCCAACGACAAGGAGTTACTCAAGACATGAAAACCTACCGACTGGAAGTCCGCGGCGATTTCGCCTGTTTCACCCGCCCCGAGATGAAAGTGGAGCGCGTCTCCTACGACGTGATTACCCCCTCGGCGGCGCGAGCGGTGTTCGACGCCATCCTTTGGAAACCGGCCATCCGGTGGCGCGTGACCCGCATCGAAGTACTAAACCCCATTCGCTGGATCAATCTGCGCCGCAACGAACTGGGCGGCGTCGTCTCCGAAAGAAACGTCAAGAGCGCGATGAAAAGCGGCAAGGGCGGCCTCGGCGTTTACATCGAGGACGACCGCCAGCAACGCGCCGGCCTGTTTCTGCGCGATGTTCGCTACCGTCTGCACGCCTGCTTCGAATTGCTGGACAAAAGCGAAGGCCCGGAAAAATACGCCGAAATGTTTCAGCGCCGCGCCCGCAAGGGGCAATGCTTCAACCAGCCTTACCTCGGCTGCCGCGAATTCAGCGCCGACTTCCGTCTGTTGGAGGATGACGCCGCCGAACCGCCCCCGATCGCCGAAACTCGCGATCTGGGCTGGATGCTCTATGACCTCGACTACGCCAACCGCGCCTCGCCCGCGCCCCGCTTTTTTCAGGCGAAGATGGAAAATGGCGCCATCGACGTACCCGCCTGGGACAGCCAGGAGGTGCGCGGATGATTCTGCAAGCGCTCCATGACTATTACCAGCGGAAACAGGCCGACCCTGAAGAGGCGTTGCCGCCCTTCGGTTTCGAATGGAAAGAAATTCCTTTCATCATCGAGATCGACGCCGATGGAAACCTGGTGCAGATCGAGGACACCCGCGAGGGTGCGGGGCGCAAGAAAACAGCGCGCGCCTTTCTCGTGCCGCGGGCAGTCAAGAAAACATCCGGCATCGCCACCAACCTGCTGTGGGACAACGCCGAGTATGTGCTGGCCATCCCCCGCAAGGTGAAGAAGGGGCAGAAAAAGCCCGACCCCGAAAGGGTTCTGCAACAGCACGAGGCTTTCGCGCGATGCATCGATGAATTACCCGACAATGCGCAAGGCGACGCCGGCGTCCGGGCGGTGCTGGCGTTTCTGGAAATGCTCGACTGCCGGCAACTGATCCGGTCGCCGCTATGGAAAGAGCTGCGCCTCAACCCGAATCTCAGTTTTCGGCTACAGGGCGACAGCGACCTCGTCTGCCAGCGACCAGAGGTCAAGGCGACCATTGAACGACTTGCCGAAGCAGCCGCCGACAGCCGCGACAAGGGTATCTGCCTGATCACAGGTGAAGAGCGGGGCATTAGCCGCTTGCATCCCGCCATCAAGGGCGTTTGGGGCGCGCAGACTTCCGGAGCGAACATTATCTCATTCAACCTCGACGCCTTCCGGTCCTGGGGCAAGGCGCAGGGAGGCAATGCCCCTGTTGGCGAGCGCCCCGCTTTCGCATACACCACCGCCCTCAACCACCTGCTGCGCAAGGATTCGCCGCAACGCTTGCAGGTTGGCGACAGCTCCACGGTATTCTGGGCGGAGAAAGCGACCGACATGGAAACCGCCATCGTCGATATTTTCGGCGAGCCGAAAAAGGACGACCCGGACAGAAACACCGAAAAGGTCGCCGCCTTGTTCAAGGCCATCGATCATGGACGTTACGTCCGCGACGACGCGGACATCCGTTTCCATGTGCTGGGTCTGGCTCCGAACGCGGCCCGCATCGCGGTGCGTTTCTGGAAAGTCACCACGGTGGGCGAGCTGGCCGAACACATTGCGCGGCATTTCGAGGATATCCGCATCGAACAGGGCGGCAGGCAGCCCGAATACCTGCCGCTGTTTCGGCTGCTGGTCGCCACCGCGACACAAGGCAAGGCCGAGAATATTCAACCCAACCTCGCCGGCGAAACACTGCGCGCCATTCTCGACGGCGCGCCCTATCCGAGAACCCTGCTCGCCGCCGCGATACAACGCATCCGCGCCGAGCGCGAGGTGACCTATCCCCGCGCCGCCCTGATCAAGGGCTGTCTCAACCGCGCCGCCCGATTATCCAACCCCGACAATATGGAGGAATTGACCGTGTCTCTGGACCCCGACAACACCAACCCCGGCTATCGGCTGGGCCGGTTATTCGCCGTGCTGGAAAAAATTCAGGAGGAAGCCAATCCCGGCCTCAACGCCACCATTCGCGACCGCTACTATGGCTCGGCTTCCAGCACGCCAGTGGCGGTTTTCCCAACCCTCATCAAGCTCTCCAAACACCATTTGAGCAAGCTGGACAACAAGGGCCGGGAAATCAACTTCGAAAGACTGCTGGGCGAGATCATCGACGCAATTGGCGATTTTCCCGCGAACCTGTCACTGGAAGACCAGGGCCGTTTCGCCATCGGCTACTACCACCAGCGTCAGGACTTTTTCAAGAAACGCGAACCCGAATCCAAACCACAAGGAGAGAATCCATGAATCTGGAAAACCGTTATGACTTTGTACTGCTGTTCGATGTAAAAGACGGCAATCCCAATGGCGACCCGGACGCCGGCAACCTGCCGCGCGTCGACGCCGAGACCGGTCGCGGGCTGGTCACCGATGTCAGCCTCAAGCGCAAGGTGCGCAACTATGTCGGCCTGCTCAAGGAAGAACAACCGCCCTACGAAATCTACGTCAAGGAGAAAGCCATTCTCAACAAGCAGCACGAACGCGCCTATATCGCCATCGGCGCGGAAGATCTGTTGCAGGGCGACAAGAAAAAGCGCAAGGGCGGAGACAGGGTCAACGAGGCCCGCGACTGGATGTGCCAGAACTTTTTCGATGTGCGCACCTTCGGCGCCGTCATGTCCACCGGCGTCAATTGCGGACAGGTGCGCGGCCCCGTACAGCTCACTTTCGCCCGTTCCGTCGATCCGATTTTCGCGCAGGAACACTCCATCACCCGCATGGCCGTGGCCACCGAAGCGGAAGCCGAAAAACAGGAAGGCGACAATCGCACCATGGGTCGCAAGCACACCGTTCCCTATGGTCTGTACGTCGCCCATGGCTTCGTCTCCGCGCCGCTGGCCGGGCAGACCGGATTCTCCGAAGACGATCTGGAACTGCTCTGGGAAGCGCTGGAAAACATGTTCGAACATGACCGTTCCGCGGCAAGAGGCGAAATGGCGACTCGCGGACTCTACATCTTTCGGCACGACGGTAAACTCGGCAACGCCCACGCCCACGATCTGTTCGAGCGCATCAGCGTCAAGAAAAAGGATGGCGTCTCGGTTCCGCGAGCATTCGCCGACTACGAGGTCGCGGTCGATGAAGACGGACTCCCGCAAGGCGTCGAATTGATACGCCGGGTGGGTTAGAAGAGGGCGACGTGGGCTAGCTGGATCCCGGCTTTCGCCGGGATGACGGCTTTTTTTCGAAGTCGTCATTCCCGCAACTCCAAAGCAATCATCCAGCGATAACTACCGCCCCCCGATTGTTATTCATCTGCCTCTACCGTCATCCAACAACCTACTGTTATCCCACAACCCCTACCGTCATCCCGGCGAAAGCCGGGATCCAGAAACGCGGTATCGGTGAATCGAAACAGGAGAACAATGATGGAATGCGAAATATGCAAAACCGGCC
>DRPO01000287.1 GCA_011330835.1 Gammaproteobacteria bacterium
CTGTCCGATTTAACCGTTTGAAGCGAAAATTCGTGGGAGCGAATCAAATGGGCTTATCAGGTGAGGCGAATAGCAGAGCTATTTAACGAACCTGATAAGCCCAGTTGATCGCTATCCACGGATTTGCAGCCAAACAGCGTTAAGTCGGACAGCCTCCCTGGACTGGATTCCGGGTCTTCGCTCCACTCAGCCCGGAATGACGAGCGTGAGCCCCAGCCGAGAGGAGGCAAAGACATTGCTGGCCGATAACTCTTCAATCCAGTTGATCAAGCAGAACAATTTCCAGATCTGACTCTTGATATTTGAGAAAGTCGCTGTCATTGGTAATCAGGCAGTCGACTTCCGCATGCAATGCGGTTGCAAGGTGAATCGCATCCGGGGTTTTCATGCCGAGGCTTGCCCGCAGTTCCGCAGCCTTTTCAGCAATGGCTGAATTCATTTCCTGCATGTGAATGTTCGGGGCGTTGGATAACGCCCGTTTTATGCCTTTTATTTTCTTATAGGACTTTTCGCGATAGTAGGGAACCAGGATTTCCGCAAGAACCAGTGACGAGAGTGTAACGGCGCAGGCTTTTGTTTCCAGTTCCCCGAGTAACTCGCCAACCTGACTTTCATGGATCGGGTGTCGATCGAAATAGTAAATCAGAATGACGCTGTCTAAGAGAATCTTCTGTTTGGTCTCTAACGCTAATCCCACTCTTTTTCTCGCGCCGCCAGGAGTTCCTCGGAATAGTGGGTCGTTTTATCCAACTTGCAGCTTTCCAGTTGCTCCAACCAGCTTTGTCGCGCTTTGCGGATGATGGCGTGGTTTCCTTCGAGATGGTATTCGATAGCGTCTCCCGGCCTTAAACCCAGAGCCTTGCGAATTTCAGCTGGGACAACTGATTGATATTTCGAACTTAGTCTTGCGACAGTCATTGCACCCCCCATGGTTTTACTCTCAAGTAAAACTACCCCGAAGCTGGCTTGTTGTCAACAGTGACGAGGTTTGGTCATGTCTCTTTCGGTCAGGCGCGGCTTTATACCCGATTGAGAATGCGCCATTGGGGCGGGACTAAAGTCCCACTTCCTCCAGCTGGCGGGAATTGAGGCTTTAGCCCCGACGAGAGAGGCGGTCAGAGAATCAAGCTCTAACCCGCCTCGTCATTCCCGCATCTTCGCTCCACTCAGCCCGGAATGACGAGCGGAACCGCTACACCGCGGCGGAATCGCCGTTCTCGGCCGGCGTCTCCCAGAGTTTTTCCAGATTGTAGAAATCGCGAATCTCCTGCAGCATGACGTGAACGACCACGTCGTTCAGATCCACCAGCATCCATTCCAGCGATTTCTCGCCCTCCGTTCCCAGTGGCTGATGGCCGGCGTGCTTGGCCTTGATGATCACCGAATCGGCAATGGCTTTCACGTGCGTTGTCGATTTGCCGGTGGCGATGATCATGACGTCAGTCACCGACGATTTGCCTTCGACGTTGATGACGCGGATATCGAGGGCCTTGAGATCCTCAAGCGCCTCCACGACCAGCGCCGTCAGTTTTTTCAGTCTTTCCTGATGTGTTTCAGTCATACATTAACCATTTACTCTTGTCGTCATCGGGTGGTTGCCTCCCATTGTTCCTGTAAGGCCTCGGCCTCGGTTTCGGGGACGAGGTAGCGCACGGATCGCCGCTGATCCAGCAGTTGGCGAATCTGGCTGGAGGAGATGGCGAGTTGGGTGACTTCCATTTGGACAATCGATCCGGCGGGTTGCTCCCCGAGGCGACGGGGATCCCGGACGATTCTTGACTGGATATACCCTTTGGGGAAGGCGCTTTCGTCGATTTCGCCGCCGGGGCGCTTCATGACGATAATATGGGCTTTTTCCAGTATTTCCAGCCAGTTGCGCCAGGCTGGCAGGCCCGCGAAGGCGTCGCTGCCGAGCAGCAGGGCCAGGGGCGTCGAGGCGCCCAGGCGTTGCCTCTTTTCCGTGAGCGTGTCGACAGTCCAGGAGACGCCGCCGCGATCGATTTCGCAGCGGTCGGCCACGAACCCCGGCTGTCCGCCGAGCGCGGACTGGAGCATGCGGTAGCGGGTTTCCGCGGGCAATGCCGGCTGCCGCTTGTGCGGCGCCTGGTTGAGAGGGATGAAGCGGATTTCGTCCAGCGACAGAGCTTCGAAGACTTCCAGGGCGGGCCTCAGGTGGCCAAAGTGAACCGGGTCAAAGGCGCCGCCGAACAGACCGATCATGGGCGACCTATCGGACGGCGGCGGTCACTGCCGGACATGGCCGTCGCCCACCACGATATATTTGACCGAGGTGAGCCCTTCCAGCCCCACCGGCCCCCGGGCGTGCAGCTTGTCGGTGCTGATGCCGATCTCCGCGCCCAGGCCGTATTCGAAGCCATCGGCGAAACGGGTCGAGGCGTTGACCATGACGGAGCTGGAATCCACTTCGCGCAGGAAGCGCCGGGCGCGGCCATAGTCTTCGGTGACGATGCTGTCGGTGTGGTGCGAGCCCCAGGTTTCGATATGCCGGATGGCTTCGTCGAGGCCATCGACCACGCGGATGGCGAGCGTGGGGCCGAGATATTCCGCGGCCCAGTCTTCGTCGGTGGCGGGCTCGATGTCGGGAAGAATATCGCGGGTCTTTTCGCAGCCGCGCAGCGTTACCGATTTTTCATCGAAACGTTCCTTGAGCGCGGGCAGAATATCCGCGGCCACGGCGTCCGCGACCAGCAGGGTTTCCATCGCGTTGCAGACGCCATAGCGATGGGTCTTGGCGTTGAAGGCGATGTCGAGCGCCTTTTGCCGGTCGGCGCGATCGTCGATATAGACATGGCAGATGCCGTCGAGGTGCTTGATGACGGGAATGCGGGAATCCTTGCTGACGCGCTCGATCAGGCCCTTGCCGCCCCTGGGAATAATGACATCGACGTACCGGCTCATGCGCAACAGCTCCCCGACCGCCGCCCGATTGGTGGTCTCGACGACCTGCAC
>DRPO01000288.1 GCA_011330835.1 Gammaproteobacteria bacterium
AGGACATCATCGCCATTCTCGGCATGGACGAACTCTCCGAGGAAGACAAGCAGGTGGTCTCCCGAGCCCGGAAAATGCAGCGCTTCCTGTCGCAGCCGTTCTTCGTGGCGGAAACCTTCACCGGCTCGCCCGGCAAGTACGTCACCCTCAAGGACACCATTGCGGCGTTCAAGGGGATTCTGGCCGGCGAATATGATCACCTGCCGGAGCAGGCCTTCTACATGGTCGGCACCATCGACGAAGCCGTCGAAAAAGCCAAGACCATCGCCTAAGGGTACGCATCATGGCCATGACAATGCATGTCGATGTCGTCAGTAGCGAGCGCGAAATCTACTCCGGCGCCGTCGAGGAAGTTTACGCGCCCGCCGAGATGGGCGAGGTCGGCATCCTGCCGAGGCACGCGCCCATGGTCACCCGCCTCAAGGCGGGCGAAGTGCGCGTCAAGCCCGAGGGTGAGCAGGAGATGGAATCGATCTTCGTCTCCGGCGGCATCCTGGAGGTGCAGCCGCATGTCGTCACCGTGCTGGCCGACACCGGCATGCGCGCCGCTGATATCGACGAGGCGGCCGCGAAAGAGGCCAGGCAGCGCGCTGAAGAGGCGATGAAGGATCTGGATAGCGACATGGAATACGCCCAGGTCAAGGCCGAACTGCTGGCGGCGGCGAAACAACTCGAACTGCTCCAGAAACTACGGAAAAAGGGCCGCTAGTCGAGATTAGCCCGTATTTCTGTGACCGACTGGGAAAAGGCAGCTAGACGCTGCCTTTTTTCGTTTCGGGCCGGAGTAAAATGCCCTTCGCGAAATTTTCCAGCAAGAAATGTTAGGAACTTTTTCGTATTTTTTGTCTAAACAATACTGTTTCCGAGATCGTCCACATGAACGGCACATTGGCAATCGTTATCCTCGCGGCGGGCCAGGGCACCCGGATGCGCTCGTCCCGGCCCAAGGTGCTCCACGAACTGGCGGGCCGTCCGCTGCTTCGCCACGTCATCCACGCGGCGAGCGCCCTCGACCCCGATGAGATAGTCGTGGTGGCCGGCCACGGCGCGGACCTGGTTCGGGACGCGATACGCAGCGATCATCTCCGTTGGGCGATCCAGGAAGAGCAGCTTGGCACCGGTCACGCCGTTCAGGTCGCCATGCCCGCCGTCACGGCGGACAAGGTTTTGATTCTGTATGGCGACGTGCCGCTGATCCGGGCGGACCTGCTCAAGCGCGCTGTCGCGGGCGTCGGGCCGGGGCGCATGAACCTGGTGACCATCGAACTCGATGATCCCACGGGATACGGTCGGATTGTTCGCGGCGAAGCGGGCGAGATCCTACGCATCGTCGAACAGAAGGACGCCGACGAGGCTACGCTGGCGATTACCGAAGGCAATACCGGCATCATCTGCGCCAGTCGCGAGGATTTGGCCGGATATTTGAACCGCCTCAAGAACGACAACGCCCAGGGCGAGTATTATCTGACCGATTGCATCGAGTGCTGTATCGACCAGGGCGGTCGGGTCGAAGGCATTCTGGCGGAACGAATCGCGGAGGTGGCGGGTGTGAACAACAAACAGCAACTTAACGAACTCGAGCGCGGATATCAGCTCGAACAGGCGGAAAGGCTCATGGCCGAAGGCGTCACGCTGGCCGACAAGCATCGCTTCGATCTGCGCGGCAACCTCAAGACCGGTCAGGACGTATTCATCGATTTCAACTGCCTGTTCACCGGCGACGTAGAGCTTGGCTCCAATGTCAGCATCGGCCCCAACTGCGTGATCAGCGACAGCATCATCGGCGACAATGTCACCATCCTGCCGAATTGCGTCATCGAGGGCGCGCGCATTGAAGCCGGTTGCACGGTTGGCCCCTTTGCCCGGTTGCGCCCCGAAGCTCACCTGCATGACAACGCCAAGGTCGGCAACTTTGTCGAGATCAAGAAGTCGGAAGTCGGCGAGGGCAGCAAGGTCAATCACTTGAGCTACATTGGCGACACCCATATCGGCCAGCACACCAACATCGGAGCGGGAACCATCACCTGCAACTACGATGGCGTCAACAAGCATCAAACCACGATCGGCGACGATGTCTTCGTCGGCTCGAACACCGCGCTGGTGGCTCCCATCGTGGTCGAATCCGGCGCCACCATCGGCGCGGGGTCGACCATAACGCGGGACGCGCCCGCCAACACCCTCAACCTCGGTCGCGCCAAGCAGGTGACGATCGAGACCTGGAAACGTCCAAGAAAGAGAGACTGAATTATGTGTGGAATCGTCGGAGGGATCGCCCAGCGCGATGTCTATCCCATCCTGCTGGAAGGACTCAAGCGCCTGGAATACCGCGGATACGACTCATCCGGCATGGCCGTGGTCAAGAGCGGCGGCGAACTGACGCGCTATCGCCGCGTCGGCAAGGTCGCCGAACTGGAAGAAGCGCTCGGCAGCGAGCCGCTGACCGGCGGCCTGGGCGTCGCCCACACCCGCTGGGCCACCCACGGCGTTCCCAGTGAAAACAACGCCCACCCCCACATCTGCGACCGGCGCGTCGCCGTGGTGCACAACGGCATCATCGAAAACTTCGAGGAACTGCGCGAACAGCAAAAGGCCCAGGGCTTCACCTTCACCTCGGAAACCGATACCGAAGTCATTGTCCATCAGATCAGCCTCTACTACCGCGAAACCAACGACCTGCTCAAATCCGTCCACCAGGCGATCCAGGATCTCAAGGGCGCCTACGCGCTTGGCGTCATCGCCGCCGACAAACCGGACGCCATGGTCATCGCCCGCGAAGGCAGCCCGCTCGTCGTCGGTCTCGGCATCATGGAAAACTTCATCGCCTCCGACGTGCAGGCGCTGTTGCCGGTCACCCACAATTTCATCTATCTGGAAAACGGCGACATTGGCTACATCACCCGCGACAAGGTCAGCCTGTTCGACCGCGATCTCAAACCGATCGAACGCGAAATCAAGACCTCCGCGCAAAACGACAGCGCCGTCCAGCGCGGCCAGTTCAAGCACTACATGCAGAAGGAGATCTACGAACAA
>DRPO01000289.1 GCA_011330835.1 Gammaproteobacteria bacterium
CGGCTTCTCCAGCAAATAGACATTGCCAAAGTACTGGTCGCCCCGCTGATTCAACGCTGGCCCATCCATTTTCGACGGACGGGATTTCCGGTATTTCAGCATCACCACAATCGCCGCCACCGACAGCACGGAAAACCAGAGCAACTGGTTCGTAAAGGGCATGCCCGGCATCAGCAACAAAAGCCCGCCGACGACACCCGCCGATATCGCCATCCACAGGAAGAACGTCACCGGCGCGAGCGCTTCCAGGATCAACAGAACAATGGCAACAACCCACCAGTACCAATATACAGGATGCCATTCACTCATCTCGACACCTGCCCATCAGCCGGTTTGTTCAACAGCTCCGAAACGCCGGCAACCGCGCCCACCAGCCCGCTCGATTCCAGCGGAATCATCACAACCTTTTGGTTCTCCGCCTCGCCAATCGCCTTCAGTGCGTCAACATACTTTTGCGAAACAAAATAGTTCACGGCGGCGCCGGCGGTCTGCCCTCCCTTGTCGATCGCCGCGGACATCAGAGAGGTCGCCTTCGCCTCGGCCATCGCCTCCCGCTCACGCGCCTCGGCTTCGCGATAGGCGGCTTCGCGCCGGCCTTCCGCTTCCAGAATCGTCGCTGTCTTCAAACCTTCGGCCTTGAGCACTTCGGACTGTCGAAGACCTTCCGCCTCCAGAATCAAGGCCCGCTTGTCGCGCTCGGCCTTCATTTGCCGCGCCATCGATTCAACAAGATTCTCGGGAGGACGAATATCCTTGATTTCGATACGCGTCACCTTTATCCCCCAGGGACTGGTCGCCATATCGACAACATTCATCAAGCGGGCGTTGATCAGATCGCGATGCGACAGCAATTCATCCAGATCCATGCTGCCCATGACAGTGCGGATATTGGTCATCGTCAGGTTCTTGATCGCCCGATCCACATCGTTGACCTGATAGGCGACCTTCGCGGCCTCGAGCACTTGACTGAAAACCACCCCGTCCACCTGAACCATGGCGTTGTCCTTGGTAATGACTTCCTGGCTCGGAATATCAACAACGCTTTCCTTCATGTTGATCTTTTTCCCAACCTGATCCACGAAAGGCACAATCAGATTCAGTCCGGGCTTTAGCGTGGTTCGGTAGCGACCAAAGCGTTCAACCGTCCATTCATAGCCCTGAGGAACGGTTTTCACGCCGAGATAAAGGGTCACGACAGCCAAAACGACTACGGCAAGGGCAAAAACTGTAAACATGGATTTTTCTCCATTCGCTCAATGATCTGGCGCTGCCTATTATACCTGTTTCTAAAGTTGTTTATCGGAGCGCCTCCCTGTGGCCCCCATCTCACCGCTTTTAGCCAAAGCGATAGGGAGGGAAAAGACCGCTGGCGGATTTCGTTTCCGCCATTAACTGATTGTAGCTGCTTCTGTCCACGACATGGCCACAAAACCAGGCCCGAGCAGTCAGATTGGCCCAGCCTTGCTTGAAGCGGGTCAGGCCATCTTCGGTCGCGACGCTGCCCGCGCCGCCGCCGAGATTGAGCACCCGCGCGCCAGTCTCCCTGAACAGCCCGATCGCATGCTCGAACAGCGCAAACGACGCCCCCGCCCGGTATCCGGCGTCCGAGTACGCCGCCAGGTGATACCAGCAACACTCGCCTTCCCGCAGCCACAGACAGATCCCAACCGTTTCCCCGCGCCGCACCGCCCGAAACAGATGCAGCCCCGGAACCCGCAGCTGGGCCGCCAGCGTATGGTGGGAAAAAGCAGCCGCTCCGGTGATCCGATGCCGTTCGACCAAACGGCTGTAGAGATCAACCCATTCTTGCTGGCGCGTCGCGGGATCCCCGCAGTATTCGACATCAACCGAGCGCAGCGCCTTGCTGATGTTCCGACGATGATTGGAGGAGATTCGCGTCGGTCGTTCCAGATCGATCAGATAATGCGTCTTGAACGGAAAAGCAACGTGGTTGAAGATCCTCGCCAGCAGATCGCCCTCCGGAAGACTCAGGGGGTCAACAACCAGCGACGCGCTGACGATGCTCCGCTCTTTCTCCAGGCGACGCAAATCATCTTCAAGCCCGGGCCAGTGACGGCAGCGAAACAGGGGATACGGTCCCGTTGCGTCAAACAGACCAGCGCCTTCGATCGGTCGCCTGACCAGCCACCCTCCGGCGACCGCCAACTCCAGGGGGCGACAATCCCCGTCGAAAGACGCCGCATAGCTTGCGTGGAGATATCCCGCGTCGCGCCGCGCTTCACATCTGGGTTGACTCTTCACAACATCTCCGGACCGGCCCTGAACGGGGGATTCTTGGGCGTAAAAAGCTTATTGACAACAACGCGCCCCGGCGCCTCGATCCGCCGGAAGAATTCTCGTTTTTCTTGTGGACAACAACCGCTTGGCGAACTAATCTTGAGTAACATATAAAGTTCGAAACAGGGTCCGACATGTCACGGAGTCAACTCCGGGCGCATCCGGATCGGTTTCGGCGAACTAAAACCGGCGGAACGAATCGGAGAATACTGAACCCGATCGATTCTCCGGGCAACTCAGGAGCAGTAAGTCATGCCTAGCGATCCCGAAGGCAACGGGCGTGTGCGGCCCCGAAAATCGCGCCAGTATGGTGAGTTCGATTTGCTTTCCTCCTACTGGCGACTCGGAAGAATCCGTTACATCGGCTACTCATTCCTCTACTCCGTCAGCGCCGCCCTGACCCTCGGCATATTGACGCTCGCCCTGTCCTGGCTGCCCCCATCCCTCAAAGACCTCGCACAAGGTTTCACCTTCGCCCTGGTCACTGGCGTCTGGGCCTACCTGACCGTCGTGCTTACCATCAAGCGCTGCCATGATTTCGATATCAACGGCTGGTTTAGCCTGTTGCTGCTGCTCCCGGCCGGCGTGTTTGCCTTCTGGCTGATACCCGGCACGGACGGCGTCAACCGCTACGGCCGCGACCTTCCCCCGAACACCCCCATCGAAAAACTGCTCGCCATCGTCGCGATCGCTTGCCTGACCGGGGGAATACTGTTTCTCCTAACCTGAGCCTGCCGGTGGCGCTCCATAATTCTGTTATACCTCTCGCGCCCAAGAATGCCCATCCAGGCGGCGCATCTTTTTGCCGGTAGCTTCGTTGTAAAAACTTGACGTTGCCCCACTAGAAGTATATATCTGCGTTATTACGCCTTGCTTCCGACGAAAACCTACGCACCCTAAACGGGGTATTCTCGGTCGCAAGAGGTATAGTTCAAACCAATCTTGAGCTGGAAAACAACAACGCCATTCGTGTGTTTGCCGTTGTAATAATCCAGTTGCGGCGAGCCGGTAATGTTGACGGACACCGATGGCGTCAGAGACAGCTCGAGAATCGGCATCGGAACAAAATGGGTTTCCGCGCCACCGTTTTTCATAAACTGTTTTCTCACCAGGTTCGCGGCAAGGATCACGCGACCCTTGACGCGGTTGCCCCCAAACCTCGCCAATGAATAATTGACGCCCACATACCCGGAACGACTGTCAAAACTGTCCTTGAAGAAACCTACCTGCCAGCCCATTGATTTTTGGGGAGAATATTCATATCCCACCGCCGGGTGAACGGCCTTTCTTTCGTCGGCCTTCTTGAAATGGAGTGAAAACGCCTCCAACGCGATATGGTTGGCTGTGGGCTTGCCTTGCGCCCACACCGGCGACAAAGGCAAGATCAGCGCGAGAGCTATCCCCAGGGAAAGCCGCCTCGCGGGACGCATGAAAAACGGGGGCAGTGGGTGTCGGGTTATTCTTCTGATTATCGTGGGCATCTTCTCGCCTAAATGGGCTACTAGTTACGAAAGCCTTCTGTCGGCCATACGTAACGCTTAGTCCATCAGACAAGAAATAAAATCCGGCCTTTACTCCGGATCGTGACGCGCCACCGCGTCAATGCCTCAAACTCGCCACAAATCGGAACCGCTCAATGCGATACGCCGCTTGCGACACAGATCGAATATTCTCAAGTTATTGATTTGTCAGCATTGGTGCCCAGGGCCGGAATCGAACCGGCACGGTGTCGCCACCGAGGGATTTTAAGTCCCTTGCGTCTACCAATTTCGCCACCTGGGCGGGCGGACCTGTCTCCCTGCGCCATGAAGAAACAGGCGGTAGATATGGAGGCTGAGCCCGGAATCGAACCGAGGTCCACGGCTTTGCAGGCCGCTGCATAACCACTCTGCCACTCAGCCATCGTGATGGGGTTGTTGCGGGCCTGACGCTTTTGTTTCAGGCCGAAATGCCGGGTATCTCCCGAAGCGCGCGGCATCATATCACCTTTATTCGGGGTTTTCATCGGGCGCGGCTTGATCGCGAGAAGTATACCGGCTTTTTATCAGCTCGAAGGCGGCCCGTATGCCCATCGCTTCGCCGCCTTCCGGACGGCCCGGGCGTTTTCGCTGGTTCCAGGCCATGACATCGAAGTGAATCCAGTCCGTGCTATCGGCGACAAAATGCTGCAGAAACAGCGCGGCGGTAATCGCGCCGCCGAAGCCGCCGCTTGAGCAATTCATGAGGTCCGCCGATTGGCTTTTCAACTGTTCCCGATAAGGCTGGTGCAATGGCAAACGCCAGACCGGGTCGGCCAACTGCTCGCCGGCGGATTGCAAGGTTTCGGCGAGGTCTTCGCGGTTGCTGAAATAGCAGCCGATTTCGGTTCCTACCGCGACTCGCGCGGCTCCCGTGAGGGTAGCGAAATCGATCAGCAGATCGGGGACGTTCCGACAGGCTTCCGTGATGGCGTCGCAGAGGATGAGGCGACCCTCGGCGTCGGTGTTTTCGATCTCGATGGTGGTTCCGCTCCGGGATTCCAGGATGTCGCCTGGATGGAAGGCATTGCCGGCCACCGCGTTTTCCACCGCCGGAATCAGAACGCGCAACTCGACCGGCAGCTCGGCGGTCATGATCAGCTCGGCCAGTCCCAGCACATGCGCGGCGCCGCCCATGTCCTTCTGCATGTAGCGCATGCCGGCGGCGTTTTTCAGATCGAGCCCGCCGCTGTCGAAGCAGACGCCCTTGCCCACCAGCGTGACGCGGGGGTTGCCCGTTTCACCCCACCGCAAAGTCAGCAACCTGGGTTCGTGAACGCTGGCGCGGCCCACGGCGTGGATCGCGGGGTAGTTCTCGGTCAGCAACGCATCGCCAACGATCTGCTCGAAAACCGCGCCGTGCCGATCCGCCAGCGCCCGCGCTTCGCTGGCGAGTTCCGGCGGCATCATGTCGTTGGGCGGCGTGTTGATCAGATCGCGGACCCGCCAGAGGGCCGCCAGTTCACGCGTCAGCCGATCCATATCCGACTCGACCAGCAGTCTCGCTCTGACCGCGTCCGCGGACTTGTAGCGATCGAAACGGTAGGCGCCCATGCCCCAGCCAAGCGCGGCCTGAAAGCGCTGCTCCTCGTCCCAGTCGCAGATCAGTTTGTAGTCGCCCGCTGGCAGTTGCGTCGGCGCGTCGCCGATCGACCAGGTATCCAGCGCCTCATCGACGCCATACAACACCCGGTCGATTCCCCATTCCGGATGAGGAATCACGCAGCAGGCGTGGGGCTTGGCGTCGAAACCGTGCGAATCGATCCACTGGTTGACCGTCCCCCCCTGCGTTCCCCGCCATAACCGCAACTGGTTGGCCGTGACTGGCATCAGGGGAATGGCCGAAGCGGCCTCTGCGACAAAGCAATCGGATGGATTCAAAGGAGGCTCCCCGTTGTTCAATTCGTCAAAATCCTAGCATAGACCCCATGCGCCCAAGAATACCCCTCAAGCCAGCCATGGCGGTCTGATGGGGTTCCCACGGTGGCGCAAAGGTAAATTGTCCGGATCGGAGGGCGTTTGTACACTCAATCCATCTTTAGCTGACAAATCAAGGCAAAACCAATGAGTGTCGAAATTCCGGAACGAGATGGCGACGGCTACCTGCTGAGCATGGACGACTGGACCCCCGAGATTGGCCGGGCCATGGCGGAAGCCGACGGCGTGGATCTGGATGACGAGAAATGGGAGCAGATCATGAAGGCCCGGGAATACTACGATGAGGAAATGGTCGTGCCCCCCATCCGGGTCTTCGCCAAGTATATCGGCGAGGACAAGAAAAAGATTTTCAAGCTGTGGAACACGGGCCCGATGAAGCCGATCACCAAATACGGTGGCCTGCCCAAGCCCACCGGCTGCGTCTGATCACCCTGGCCGGCGGCCTACTGGTTTCGCAGGTCATCAAAGAACGCGTTGCAGAAACCAGTACCCGCCAACGATTGAAATCACCACCGACCCGCTCCGCGCCACGCTGAATTCCAGTGTCCGGTTCAGCGCCAGATGCAGCAGCGGAAACAGCGGCAGGACAATCATCAACTGTCCGGCTTCCACGCCCAGGTTGAACAACACCAATGCGACCGGCAACTCCGATCCCAGTCCGATTTCCTTGAGAATGTAGGAAAAACCGAACCCGTGGACCAGCCCGAAGCCGAAGGCGATCATCAGCCGCCGGCGCCAGGGGCTGAGGAAATCGCTGTGAACGTCGATATGGCGCAGCTCCCAGATGTTCTCCAGTCCGACATAGACGATGCTCAACGCGATCATCGACTCGACGAAGACGACCGGGAGGTTGACCACGTCCAGCACCGACAACGCCAGCGTCATCGAATGCGCAACGGTGAACGCCGTGATCAGCGCGACCAGCTGGCGGAACGTCAGCGGCAACAACAGGAGCCCGACGAGAAACAGAATGTGGTCGGGACCGCTCAGGATGTGTTCAACGCCCATCGGGAAGTAGTCTCGCGCCCGGGCCAGGGCCCGCCAGAATGATTGCCCGACGGGTTGCGCGTCGGTTTTCATCTTGAAATCGGTCGGGGGCAACTGCTTGCCCCAGAGTTTGAGCATGAAACCCACGGGCGTTTCCAGCGTCCGGTGACTGGCGTCGAACGTCTCGCTCAGCTTTTCGCCGGCAATCGACAGTCTGACCAGATTCTTGTGCGGGGGAACGGACTGAACGCCAGGCAGGTAGTCGAATTTCAGCGCATTCAATGGATGATCGCAGGCGTACAGCATGCCGAACTGCTGGGAGCCGATATCCGGCAATGGGCGCGGTTTGACGGATTCCAGCGGACAGCTCGCGCCATCGTTCGATATCGAAAAGGCTTGCCGCGCCAGGGTTTCCTGGCGCGCCGGCGTCGTCGCGCCCAGTTTCGCCAGCAAGGCGTCCGGCACGGTATACACCAGCAGCAGCTTGCTGTGGCCGATCTCGATGCTGGTGTCGGTCACACCCGCCTGATGAGCGAGCGCCGCGCCGCAGGGCAACCACAGCAGCAAGAGTAGCAAGGGGCGAATCATCGGCGGCTCCGGTCTGAATGCGCCGGGATGATAGCAACAATGCCGAAGCCTGAACGCCGAATGTTTCTCATTATGCGGCGGGGTTATGCGGTTCAACCGCAAGCCGCCCCCGTCGGGAAAAACGCCTTTGTTGACATAGATTAATTACCGGAACAACAACCCCACTTATCCTGCGAGTTATACTTCTCGCGATCGAGAATACCCCTTCAGGGTGCGTAGGTTTTCGTCGAGAGCAAGGCGCAAAAACGCAGGCATAGTGGGGCTACGTCAAGTTTTTGCAACGCCGCTATCGGCGAAAAGATGCGTGGCCTGAATGGGGTGTTCTTGAGCGCGAGAAGTATAGACATCCCGACCCGCCGCCTTGCGAGGACATCCGATGGTTACCGCCACCCAGGCCCGTTTGCGGAATCCTGTTGATTGCGAGCACTGCCGTGTCCGCGATCAGGCGCTGTTCTGCGGCGTGCGACCGGAGCAGCTCAGGGAGATCGCCCGCTACCGGGAACAGCAGATGCGCCTGCGCGCCCATCGCCAGCTCTTTCAGGAAAAATCCCGACCGCTTCACGCCTATACCCTCTTTCAGGGCTGGGTCGCCTTGTACAAGACGCTGGACAACGGCAAGCGCCAGATTCTGAAAATCGCCCTGCCCGGCGACTTTCTCGGTTTTCAGCTCGGCAACGATGGCCTGCACACCCACGGCGCCGAAACCCTGACGCAGGCGACGCTCTGCGCCTTCCCGTTCGACAAGGTGCTGGAAATGGTCTCGAAACAACCCGCGATCGCCACCCGGCTATGCGAAATGAGCGTTCGCGACATTTCGATGTGCCATGAGCACCTGATCTGCGCCACAAAAAAGGACGCGCGGGAGAAAATCGCCCATATCTGCCTGGAAACCTATTACCGCGTCCGACGGCAATCCCCCGAAGACTACGACCCGAAGCGCAACGCTATCTTCTTCCCGCTGACGCAGGAATATCTCGGCGACATGGTGGGCCTGACCAATGTCCACGTTAACCGCATGCTCAAGAAACTCGCCGCGGACAGAGTGCTCACCTGCCATAACCGCCGGCTGACCATTCACAACGAGGAAAGGCTGATTCACATTGCCCAGTTCGATTTCAATACGCTGGCGCCCATCTCGCCGGGGCGGAATATCGACGCCAGATTCTGACGCGCCTCTTACGCCTTGTCGGCGTGGTCGTCGGCTTTGATACGGAGTTTGGCGGCTTTGTTTCTGGATCCCGGCATTCGCCGGGATGACGGCTCTGAAGCTGCCTGAATCACAACCATTGAAGAATGCAGTCATCCCGGCGAATGCCGGGATCCAGTGCAACAGTGTTGGGGGCAAGATGGAAAACCATGGCCTCGGCGACATTCCCGAATGCTTTTGCCGGCTGGAAGGCCGGCGCTCCGCTCCCTTTGCCGGGTTCAGCTCTGGTAGCGCGTGTTGTCCGCCAGGCCGGCCTGCTCAAAGCCCGCCTTGCGGAGGCGGCAGGCGTCGCAGCGACCGCAGGCGCGCCCCGATTCGTCGGCCTGGTAGCAACTCACGGTGCGCGAATAATCGACGCCCAGCTTCGTCCCGAGCCGGATGATTTCAGCCTTGGAGAGATCAATCAACGGGGTTTCAATCGAAATGGGCTGGCCTTCGACCGCGGCGCGGGTGGCCAGGTTGGCCATGCGCTCGAAGGCTTCGATGAATTCGGGGCGGCAGTCCGGGTAGCCGGAGTAGTCCACCGCATTGACGCCAATGAAGATCCGCCGGGCTTCGAGGACTTCCGCCCAGGCCAGGGCGATGGACAGGAAAACGGTATTGCGCGCCGGCACGTAGGTCACGGGGATGCCTTCGCCGGGCGTTTCCGGTACGTCGATGGCTTTATCCGTCAGCGCCGATCCGCCGATGCCGGCCAGATCCAGGTCGATGACGCGATGCGCCTTGATCGCCCAGTCCTCGGCGAGTCGATGGGCGGCCGCGAGTTCCGCGTCGTGGCGCTGACCGTAGCGGAAGCTGAGAGCATGAATGTTGTAACCCTGTTGGCTGGCCAGCGCCAGCACGGTGGCGCTGTCCATGCCGCCGGAAAGCAAAACCACCGCGTTGTTGTTCGAGTCAGGCATAAAGGTCGAATGTCAGCGCCCGGGCTGGTCGCCCCAAAGCAATTTGTGCAGCTGGACCTGAAAGCGCACCGGCAAGCGATCCGCCACGATCCAGTCCGCCAGCATCGTTGGCGCAAGGTCGGGC
>DRPO01000290.1 GCA_011330835.1 Gammaproteobacteria bacterium
GAGGAAATCCTCAAGAGCAATATCGACAAGCTGCATCTGATGGCGAAGGCGCTGATCAAGTACGAGACGATCGACGCCAACCAGATCGACGCCATCATGAAAGGCGAGGAGCCCGGGCCGCCCGCTGACTGGGTTGAGCCGGACGATGACGGTGACAGCCCGCTCTCACCCGGCAAATCCGAGACCAAACCGGCATCCGTCAGCGAAGGCGGGCATCTGGGCGGAGCGGCCAGCGAGGCCTGATTCTGTCCTGTCCAGTAACGATGAAACGGCCCCGCAAGGGGCCTTTTTGATGGAGTAGCGCAGTGAATCTCAACGCCTGGCTCGAAACACGGGATCGGCCCCTGGTCATGGGCATTCTCAACGTCACGCCCGATTCATTTTCCGATGGCGGACGCTGGAATACGCTCGACGCCGCGCTCGAACAGGCTGAACGAATGGTGCGAGAGGGCGCCGATATTCTCGACGTCGGCGGCGAATCCACCCGTCCCGGCGCCAGCGCGGTCAGCGTCGAAGAGGAGTTGGATCGGACGCTGCCTGTCATCGAACGTCTGACGAAAGAACTTAATACGCCCCTGTCGGTCGATACCCATAAGCCGGAAGTCATGCGCGCGGCGGTTGACGCCGGCGCGGCCATGGTCAACGACGTCAACGCGCTGAGAACGGAAGGCGCATTGGAGACGGTCGCCGATCTGGCTGTGCCTGTTTGCCTGATGCATATGCAAGGCACGCCGCGAACAATGCAAACGAATCCACAGTATGAAGATGTGGTAGGCGATATCATCGGCTTCCTGCGGGAACGGGCCAACGCCGCCGTGCGCGGGGGGATCGCCCCCGACAGGATTCTTGTCGATCCCGGTTTCGGGTTTGGCAAGACGCTGGCGCAGAACTACCGGATTCTGCGGGAACTGGGGCGATTCGGCTCACTGGGTTTTCCGGTGCTGGTCGGTCTGTCGCGCAAGTCGATGATCGGCCAGTTGCTGAATCTGCCGGTCGATGAGCGCGTAACGGCCAGCGCCGTGCTGGCCGCGTTGGCGCTGGAACGCGGCGTCAGCGTGCTGCGAGTGCATGACGTGGCGGAGACCCGGCAGGCGGTGGAACTGGTTGCGCAAGTGGCCTGAATCCGCCGCGATCAACGAAACAACAATCACGGGAAGTGACAATGACACGCAAGTATTTTGGAACCGATGGCATCAGGGCGCGGGTAGGTCAGGAATCGATGACCCCCGAATTCGTATTGAAACTCGGTTGGGCGGTCGGCAAGGTGCTCGCCAACGGACACCAGAGCCTGGTGCTCATCGGAAAGGACACCCGGATCTCTGGCTACATGCTCGAATCCTCGTTGCAGGCTGGTCTGTCCGCCGCCGGCGTGGATATCCGGCTGGTTGGCCCCATGCCGACCCCGGCGATCGCCTACCTGACGCGCACCCTGCGCGCCTCCGCCGGCATCGTTATCAGCGCCTCGCACAATCCCTATTACGACAACGGCCTCAAGTTCTTCTCCGGCGACGGCCTCAAGCTGCCGGATTCCGTCGAGATGGAAATCGAGAAACGGATGGAAGAACCGCTGGAAGTCGTCAGCTCCGACAAGCTCGGCAAGGCCGAACGGATCACCGACGCCACCGGTCGCTATATCGAATTCTGCAAGAGCACCATCCCCACCGCCGACGCGCTACACGGCCTCAAGGTCGTCGTCGACTGCGCCAATGGCGCCACCTACAGCAGCGCCCCGCTGGTCTTCCAGGAACTGGGCGCCGACGTCATCACCATCGGCGCATCGCCCAACGGCCTCAATATCAACCGCGATTGCGGCGCCACCGCTCCGCAACGGCTGTGCGACGCCGTGCTCAGCAACAAGGCTGACCTGGGCATCGCCCTCGATGGAGACGGAGATCGCCTGATCATGGCCGACCATCAGGGTGAAATCGTCGATGGCGACGAAGCGCTCTACATCATCGCCAACGGCTGGCATCAGGAAGGACTGCTCAAGGGCGGGGTGGTCGGCACCCTGATGAGCAACCTGGGCCTCGAACTCGGCCTGCGCCGCTTCGACATCCCGTTCGAGCGCGCCAAGGTGGGCGATCGCTATGTCATGGAGCGCCTGATGGCGCAAGGCTGGCGGCTTGGCGGCGAATCCTCCGGCCACATCATCTGCCTCGACCGCACCACGACCGGCGACGGCATTGTCGCCGCGTTGCAGGTGCTGCACGTCATGGTCCGCTCCGGCAGTTCCCTGCACGAACTCAAGCAGGGGATGCAGAAGTATCCCCAGACGCTGGTCAATGTGCCGCTGGAAAACCGCATCGACCTCGACAACAGCGCCCCAATCCAGACCGCCGTGCAAGACGTCAAATCCAGCCTGCAGGATCGAGGCCGGGTGCTGCTCCGTCCATCGGGAACAGAGCCGCTCGTTCGCGTCATGGTGGAAGGCGAGGATCCGGGCCTGGTCACCCGCTACGCCGAACAGATCGCCGACGCCGTGCGTCAAGCAGCCGTGGCCTGACCGCCTCGCAGCCCGGATTTCCGCAAGATCGCGGAGTGCTCGGTTCTTGCGGGAAATCCAGGTTATACCTCTCGCGATTAAGAATACCCCATTCAGGCCGCGCATCTTTTCGCCGATAGCTGCGTTGTAAAAACTTGCCATAGCCCCACTATGCCTGCGTTTTCACGCCTTGCTCTCGACAAATACCTACGCACCCTGAACGGGGCATTCTTAATCGCGAGAGGTATAGCCAAGAATGTCTGTTTTGAACATCCGGTAGTCCGGATGTGTTTCCAGGGTTTTTCTGGCGACGGGATGGGTCAGGCGGATGTCCCAGTACAGCGTTGAATCCGCTGGCGCATCGTCGCCCGTTTCGCCGAGGAAGAGGTCGCGCACGCCGGGAATGCCGTGAAGCTGTTGTCGGCCTCGACGCATCAGAGCGGCGCGCGCTTTCTTGTCGGGTATTTTCCGGTGCGGATGGCGAATGATGTAGTGGGGATTTTCCCAAGGCTCGCATTGTTCAATGACTTCAGCCGCGCGACCGGCGCTTCCCCATTGTCGCAGGCGGTGTTGCACTTCCTCGCGGATGGCTTCTCTCACACCCTGTTTCAGGGTGATGAAACTTGTGTTCCTGTCCTGTTTCATGTGTTGTCGGGTAATGCGCGCGGCCAGTTCGGACAGGGCGGTGTAGTAATTGATCTTTGCGACGCCGAGAGCAGTCAGTTTTCGTGCCTGCTCTTCGTTCAGGCCGCTGCCGCCGTGGATTTCCATGGGAATGTCGATGACCTGCCGCAGTTGCTTCAGGCGCTGGAAATCAAGCCGGGCGCGCCCCCGGGTTCTGCCCCGGACGGTGCCAATGGAAACCGCGAGGCAGTCGATACCGGTGCGTTCGACATAGGCGACCGCTTCGGCGGCGGAAGTCAGCTCTGGTTCTTTGTCGGGCGCATCGACCTCGTGGACGTGGCCCAGTTCTCCAACGACCATGACGCCGCAGGCGTGGGCGAGTTCCGCGGCGGCGCGCGTGGTTTCGATGTTTTCCGGCAGAGCGAGCCGCGAGGCGTCTATCATGACGCCGTTGCAACCGAGCCGTATGGCGCGCCCCACGGAGTCTAGACTGGAGCCGTGGTCGAGCTGGATGGCCACGGGCGCGTCGGCGCGCCGGGCCGCCGTCTCCACGGCGCTCATCATCAGTTCGAAGTCGTAATGCGCGAAATGGGATTCCTCGACGCTGAGAATGATCGCGGCTCGGGATTTTTCGGCGGCGGCAACGACCGCTTCGAGAAAATCGAGGCTGACCAGATCGAATGCGCCGACAGCGTAGCTGTTTTCCCTGGCGTGCCGCAGCATGTCCCGCATGTTGACCAGCGCCATGATGTCGTCACCTCACCGTTTGCAGACATTGGCGCAGTTCGCTTTCGAGCGCGGACAACGCCGGCTGACGGAACCGTCTGGCGCCGTAGTGATAGTAGAGCAAGGTGCATTCCACCGGCGTGTGCAGGGCGTCGCGCCCCTGGTCGCGGAATTCACGCCAGCAGATGACTGGCAAGTCATACTGCTTTTCGTTGGCGAGCAACCATTCATCATTGTCTATCAGCATGATCAGACCGTAATAGTCCTTCAGGGGGAAGCGCAGCGGCAAGGCGAGGCGCAGTCTCGCCCGGCGCCACAGGTTATAGAGCCGCGCATCCACCGTGGCGCGGGTGGTCTCATAGGGCGGAACCTCGGTGCTGCGGCTCATGTTCAACGGGTCAGGCTCGCAAACAGCATGGGCAGTTTCTCCGGCAGCCGGTCGACGTGGTCGACGATGGTGTAATGGTTTTCTCCGAAGATGCGCTTGACGTAGCTGTCCGCCATCGGATCGAGCGTCAGGCAGTAGCTCAATATGCCGCTGGAGTGCAGTTCCTCCACCGCTTTTTTGGTGTCGTGGCGCAAATGTTGCGGGTCGCGTTCGTCAATGTCGGCCGGTTCGCCGTCGGTTACCAGCAGGATTAGCTTGCGTCTCTCCGGTTGTTTCAGCAAATGGTGGCCGGCATGCCGCAGCGCGGCGCCCATGCGGGTAGAGAGCCCACCGGTCATGCCAGCCAGCCGTGATTTCACCTCATCATCGAATTTCTGGTTGAAATCCTTGAAGCGATAATACTGCACGTCGTGCCGTCCATCGGACGCAAAGCCGTGCAGCGCGAACGGATCGCCGATACCGCTGATGGCTGTGGCGACCAGCGCGGCGGCGTCTCGGGTCAGCTCCAGTACGGTCCGGTCCGAACCCGCCAGGGTCTCGTTGGTCGACTCAGACAAGTCGAGCAGGACGACCACCGCGAGATCTCGCGATTTCAACACGTTGCGCATGGTGATGCGCGGGTTGGGTTGCTCACCCATGCGAATCGCGATCATGGC